>USGH01000016.1 GCA_900554225.1 uncultured Eubacteriales bacterium
ATACGGAGCCATGCCCCCGGATTTTTCAGCGACGCGCGGATCCGGGATTCGTCCCCGCTCCGGCGGAAGTGCCAGAGGATCGGGAAGGTGCAGAAGAGGGAAAGCTCCGCTACGCCGCGCCGGTCAAAGAGGGCGAGATAGTTGGCGCGGAACGACTCGTCCGGGATGAGGTCGTAGGCGTATGCCATCGTGTTCGCAATGTAGCTGCTGTGATCCGTACCCACGCCGTCGCGGAAGGTGTGCGTCTCGGGCATATAGAAGGCGGCGTAGAAGGCGTCGATGAGCGGTCCCGCATCCCGGTAGGGGGATCTGCCGAGCAGCGCAGCCATCGCGTTGGCACAGCGGATCGCTTCGATGTAATACGCGTTCAGGGATACGTGCGCCGGTTCGCAGACCTTGCCCTCACGGATGTCAATCGCGTAGCCGTCCTGGAAATTCTTCGGCCACTCCACGACACACCACTTGTCAAGATGGGAAAGGAGTCCGTTCCGCTCATAGTCCCGGCGATATACGTCCAATAGAGCGCACGCCGCGTCATAATGCGACGCGAGATAGGCGAGATCCCCCGTGTACTGCGCGTGCCACAGCATCAGAGAGAGAAGCATCAGCGGATATTCGGCGATCTCCTGCATCATGGCGCAGTCCAGACACGTCACCATCCCCGGCGTGATGAACGTCGAGCGGAACGCGTCGTCGATGAGCTTGCGGACGATCGTGTCGTCCCCGGTCAGAAGCATATGCGCATACGCCGTATAGCAGCCGTCCCCCACATAAAAGCCCTTCTCCCGCTCCATGCAGTCCTGGATCACCTCCTGTACGCCGTACCGGAGCGTGTGGACGCACAGCTCCCAGATCCGCCGCAGTTCGGGATCGCCCTCGTATGCCGGGGACAGCTTTGCCGCCAATCGGAACGGATAGTGGCGCGCGAGCAGGTGAATGTCCGTGACCTCTGCGCCCGCGGGCAGCACCAATTCCGCGTACCGGAACGACTTGAAGTCAAACCAGTCGAGCCTGTCCCGACCGCCGGAGAGAATCCAGCTCTCCACGTAGTCGCAGTTTGCCCGCAGCGCGTGCCGGACCGTGCCGTCCTCGTTCAATTCCTGCCCGCACCGGATCTCTACCACATCGCCGGACCTGCCCACAGCCGCTGCCGTGAGATACCCCACATAGGTGCTGCCGAAATCCACGAATACCACGTTCCCGCGCGTCGTACAGACCGCAGGGGCGATCTGCTCAAACGCCAGCATCCTGGTTTCCTGTGCCAGCAGTACGTAGTCCACGTGTTTCCGGAGCACGGCAGGAGACCATTCGCTGTCGTCAAAATCGGGCGCGGCAAATCCAACCTCGGCGGCGCGGGAATCGTAGGTTTCCAGGAACTGCGTGTCGTAGCCTGCCTTGCCGACAGCGGTGTAGCCGGTGTGCCTGTGTACCAGAAACGAACCGTCGCTTTCGAGAATCCGCTGCCCGTCACAGGTGAGATCGCACCAGAGCCCGTGCCGGTAGTCGCCGCTGACCCATACCCGGTTGATCAGCCCCTGATATTACGTGTGGACGGCAATCACATTTTCGCCCGCACAGAGATACGGCAGAACATCGATCTCGTTGTACCGGTACGACGTGGGGTAGCCGGGCGCGGGTCCCTGACCGACAAAGGCTCCGTTGATGTAGAGCTTGTAGTAGTCGTCCGCCGTGATCCGCAATACGGCTTTCTCCGGCAGTGCGGTGAGGGAGAAGCGGCGGCGGAAAAGAATGTGCGCGTTCGCGAGCGGATCCGCAGGCAGATCGAGCGGCTCCAACTGCCGGTGAAAGACGTTTCGCGGCATACGGGATGCAAACGCAGCGTCCGTGATCCATTGTGGCATAGGTTGACCTCCATGAAGATAAGATGATTGTAGGAAACACAAAACGACAAAGAAAAGGGGCAGACAACAATACTGTCAGAAAAAGGAAACCAGATCACAAAACCGTGAAATACCCGGATCCGCACAAACAAAATCCAATCCTTTTTTATAAAAAGTTTTGCGGAGCTTTTTCAAAAGCGACCGTTCCCCCCGTTCCCCGTTCCCCGTTCCCCGTTCCTCGTTCCCCTTATCGACTGCGGCGTAGTTCCCGGCGGCGGATCGCGGCTTCGTAGGCGGCTTTTTCCTCGTCGGTTTCGGGGAGAACGGGCGGAACAGGGATCGGGCGTTCGTTGTCGTCAATGGCTACGAGCACCAGATACGCCTCGTTGATCCGCTCACGCGCACCGGACAACGCCTCGCAGTAGGTGCGGACACGGACTTCCATCGATGTGCGTCCCGCGTAGGTGATCGTGCCTTCCAGAATGATCGTGTCGTTCACGTGCGCCGGACGGAGAAATACAAGCGAATCGACCGCCGCCGTTGTGACATTGCAGCCGCTGTGCCGCCGCGCGACGACCGCCGCCACTACGTCGATCCATTCCATCAGCTTGCCGCCAAATAAGCGGCTGTAGCCGTTCATGGTGTCGAACATCAGAATCTGTACCTGCTCTGTGCGCGATTCGCGCGGATGCTTGGGCTGCATAATCATACCTCACTTGCTCCTTGTTATTCCGGAGAGTATTATACCATAAAATCCATTGCCGGGCAAGGACTTCCCCAAAATTGAAGAGACTTTGCTTTCCGGTCGTTTTGACACCCAAAAAAGCCATGCGCTGCCGTGGATTCGTTCATCCCGTTTGCCCATGCGCCATAGAAAAAGGAAGCCACCCCACGTATGGTGGAGCAGCTTCCGAATGGATGATTGTGCTGTTTGGAATCGCGCGGATCCGGGAATCAATACATACCGCCCATACCGCCGCCCATGCCGCCGCCAGCGGGAGCAGCCGGAGTTTCCTCAGGGATGCTCACAACGAGTGCTTCGGTGGTGAGAACGGTAGCTGCAACGGATGCGGCGTTCTGGAGAGCGGAACGTGCAACCTTGGTCGGGTCAACGATGCCCTTTTCGACCATGTCGCAGTAGGTTTCGTTGTAGGCGTCAAAGCCGTAGCCCTTCTTGCCGGAGGACACGATCTTGTCTACGATGACGGAGCCTTCGAAGCCGGCGTTTTCCGCGATCTGGCGAACCGGAGCTTCCAGAGCCTTTACGACGATGCGCACACCGATCTTTTCGTCGCCCTCGGTGGTGTCGAGCAGCTTAGCGACTTCGTCGATGATGTTGATATAGGCAGTGCCGCCGCCGGGAACGATGCCTTCTTCGACAGCCGCGCGGGTTGCGTTCAGAGCGTCCTCGATGCGGAGCTTCTTTTCCTTCATTTCGGTTTCGGTAGCCGCGCCGACCTTGATGACCGCTACGCCGCCGGACAGCTTGGCAAGTCTTTCCTGGAGCTTCTCACGATCGAAATCGGAGGTGGTGACTTCGATGGCGGACTTGATCTGGGAGATACGTGCCGCGATCTCGTCCTTGTCGCCGTGACCGCCAACGATGATGGTGTTGTCCTTGTTGACCTTGACCTGACGTGCCTGACCGAGCTGATCGATGGTGGCTTCCTTGAGGTCGAGACCCAGCTCGTCGCAGATCACCTGACCGCCGGTGAGGATGGCGATGTCGCGGAGCATTTCTTTTCTTCTGTCGCCAAAGCCCGGAGCCTTGACAGCCGCGCAGGTGAAGGTGCCGCGGAGCTTGTTCAGAACGAGCGTGGTGAGTGCTTCGCCTTCTACGTCCTCAGCGATGATGAGCAGCTTCTTGCCTGCCTGTACGATCTGTTCCAGCAGCGGGAGGATGTCCTGCACGTTGGAGATCTTCTTGTCGGTGATGAGTACGAGCGCGTCGTCGAGAACGGCTTCCATCTTATCGGTGTCGGTAGCCATGTACGGGGACAGATAGCCTCTGTCGAACTGCATACCTTCGACCACTTCGCTGTAGGTTTCAGCGGACTTGGATTCCTCTACGGTGATCACGCCGTCGGAGGTGACCTTTTCCATAGCGTCCGCGATGAGGGTGCCGATCACTTCGTCGCCGGAGGATACGGTGCCGACGCGGGCGATGTCTTCCTTGCCGGATACTGCCTTGGAGTTTGCCTTCAGAGCGGCAACCGCTTTATCGACTGCCTTCTGGATGCCCTTGCGGATGACCATCGGATTGGCACCGGCTGCAACGTTCTTCATGCCTTCGTGGATGAAGGACTGTGCGAGCAGGGTAGCGGTGGTGGTGCCGTCGCCGGCTGCGTCGTTCGTCTTGGAAGCGACCTCGCGGATGAGCTGTGCGCCCATGTTTTCGCTTGCGTCCTCCAGCTCGATCTCCTTCGCGATGGTCACGCCGTCGTTGGTGATCAGCGGGGTGCCGTACTTCTTATCGAGAACCACGTTTCTGCCCTTCGGGCCCATGGTGATCTTAACAGTATTCGCAAGTTTATCCACGCCTGCGATCAGCGCGTTTCTGGCATCTACGCCGTATACGATATTCTTAGCCATAATGCTATGCTCCTTATTCTATATGTGGGGGATGCGGGGGGCAGGGGAACGCGGCTTTTTGAAAAAAGCCTGGCAAAAACTTTTATTAGGGGGATGGTGAGATGGATTTTGTTTGTGCAAGTCCATCTGCTCACCAATATTGTTCCGTCCTTAGCCCGACGGGTATCGTTCGCGAGCGGCTCACGATGTGATCCGCACACTACGGTTTGCGATTGCTTCCGTTTATTTGACTGGGCTTTTTGTTTTGCGGTTCCCTTGATGGATTGGCAGTATATGTGTCTTACTGCTTGTTATCCCCTGGATCCCGGTGAATGCCTGACTGTGTTTTGTTGCCTTAGTCCTCTACGATTGCGAGGATGTCGTTCTGGCGGACAACGTTGTATTCCACGCCGTCGCACTTGACCTCGGTGCCTGCGTACTTGCTGGTGATGACGCGGTCGCCGACCTTTACGGTCATGGTGACTTCCTTACCGTCTACCATACCGCCGGGACCTACTGCGATGACCTCTGCGACCTGCGGCTTTTCCTTTGCGGTGCCGGGCAGGACGATACCGGTCTTGGTGGTTTCTTCAGCTTCGACAGCCTTGACAACGACTCTGTCAGCAAGGGGTTTGAGTGTCATAATGAATGCCTCCTATATACTACGGGTAAAAATTTACTGGGTTTGGAAAGGGAGTGGCGGCGGATTTTTGGGGTTCCGGTCGCATTAGCACTCGATTTGCCGGAGTGCTAACCCTTGTGCCTTTATTGTACCCCACTGCGTGCAAAAAATCAAGAGTTTTTTGGAGAGTTTACATTTTATTAACAATTAGCCTGCGGGAAGGAGTTGTCCGCCGCGATGGGGGAGTGCTAAATGGGATTCTCTCACTTCTATCGCTTGACAAACGGCGGCGGAAACTATATAATGTAAGAAAAACGGGAATCGGACCAAGGAGGGACGGCACATGGAGAAGCGGTATCTGCGGCTGTTATCGCGGGAATTTCCGACAGAAGCGGCGGCGGCGGGGGAGATTGTCAATCTATCGGCGATGCGCAGTCTGCCGAAGGGAACGGAATACTTTTTCAGCGATCTGCACGGAGAATACGATGCGTTTTCAGGCCTTCTGCGCAGTGCGTCCGGGGTAATCCGGGAGAAGATCGACGCGGTATTCGGGAAAAGTGTCTCCGCGCGCGACCGGGACGAGCTGGCGGCACTCATCTACCGTTCGGAAGCGTGCATCAAGGCGCGGACGACCGCCGGACAGCTCACGGACGAATGGCGGCGGCTGACGTTATATCGGCTGATTCTGGTGAGTCAGGCGGTGGGTGCGAAATACACGCGGCAGGCGGTGCGGGAAAAGATGCCGGAGGGATATGCGTACATCCTCGACGAGCTGCTCAACGTCACGGACGACATCAACCGGGATTTCTACTACGACGAGATCATATCGTCGATTCTGGAGACGGGGGTGGCGGACTCCTTCATTACGGCGATGTGTACGCTGATCCGGCGGCTGACGGTGGACTGGCTGCACATCATCGGGGACATCTACGACCGGGGACCGCGCGCCGACCGGATCATGGACGAGCTGGTGGCACACGCCCGGGTGGACATCCAATGGGGCAATCACGACATCAGCTGGATGGGTGCGGCTGCCGGGTGTCCTGCGCTGGTGGCGAATGTGATCCGGATCGCGCTGTCGTACAACAGCTATGACGTACTGGAGGACGGCTACGGGCTGAATCTGCGTCCGCTGTCTGTCTTTGCGACGGAGGTATACGGGGACGATCCCTGCACGCATTTTCTGCCGCACACCCTGGACGATGTGGTATTCGATCACGTGGACGCACTCCTGACGGCACGGATGCACAAGGCGATCGCGGTGCTCCAGTGCAAATTGGAGGGAGGACTCCTGCGCGCGCATCCGGAATACGGCATGGACGAGAGGCGGCTGTTCGAGCGGTGCGATTTCCGGCGCGGGGTCGTGCGGCTCGGCGGGCGGGAATACGCGCTTTCGGACACGCATTTTCCAACCGTGGATCCGGACGATCCACTGGCACTGACGGATGGCGAACAGGAGCTTATGGCGGTGCTGCTGTCGTCGTTCCATCACAGTGTGCGGCTGAACGAGCATATACGCTTCCTCTACGCGCACGGCGGCATGTACAAGGTGGCAAACGGGAATCTGCTGTACCACGGCTGCATTCCGGTGAACGGGGACGGATCGTTCCGGTCGGTGCGGGTGCCGTTCTGCGCGGGGGAAAAGGCGGGACGGGAGCTGCTTGACGCCATTGAAGGGGTCGTGCGCCGCGCGTATTTTCTGCCGTACAATACGCCGGAGCAGATCGAGAGCCGGGATTATGTGTGGTATCTCTGGTGCGGCCCGGATTCGCCGCTGTACGGGAAGGACAAGATGGCGTTTTTTGAGCGGACGTTTGTGTGTGACGCGCCCTGCACGGAGAATTACGGCGCGTATTACCGGATCACGGAGCATGGCGGGGAGGATGCAGGCGATCCGGAGGCGGCGCGGCGGTTGTGCGACCGGATTCTCACGGCATTCGGACTGGATCCCGCAAAGGGACACATCATCAACGGTCACGTGCCGGTGCTGCTGAAGGAAGGGCAGAGTCCGGTGCGCGCGGGGGGCAGGCTGTTTGTCATCGACGGCGGGATCTCGAAGGCGTACCGGAGCAAAACGGGCATTGCGGGGTACACCCTGATCTACAATTCGCACAGCCTCTGTCTCGCGGAGCATCGTGCGCCGAGCCCGGAATATCCGGACGGCGAGATTCGGGTCCACGTGGCGGAAAGGATGGAGCAGCGCGTCAACATCGCCGATACGGATCTCGGCAGGGAGCTGTCCGAAAGGATCGAGGATCTACAGGCACTGCTTGCGGCATACCGCGCCGGGGAGACGATGTGACGCACTGCCGCTTCTGTTTCCCACAGGTTCGTGCCGTGTCCGTCATGCATCGGCGACTTTCCCATACAACCAACAGAAAACCTGCGTCTATCCCGGATGGGGGGACAGCGCAGGTTTTTTGTTTGCTTTGGGTTATGCCGCGGGATTGGGTTCGGCTGTGTCCGTGTCCGTGGAGAGATCCGTCATCGGCAGGAGGATGGACGCGGCGTTTTCACCGGAGACCACGGTCGGGAGTCTGCCGTCCCATTTGTCGATGTACATCTGGCGCAGGATCGTATCGGTCAGGGACTGTTCGAGCAGCTTGTTTGCTTCCGCTTCGGCACGGGCGGCGACCAGCTTTGCCTCCGCTTCCGCCTCTGCCTGCGCGATCTTCGTCTTATTCTCGTATTCCGCCTTGAGCTGCTTCTGTTCGGCGATCATCTTTTCCTCCACGGCGGATTCAAACGCGTCCGAGAAGTCGATGTTCGTCAGCACCACGGTCGTGACGTTTACGTAATACTCCTCGCCGACTGCCTTCTTGATCGCCTCCTCTACGGCGGGAGACATGGCGGCGCGGTTGGCGATGATGTCCATTGCCTTGTGCGCGGAGAGGACCGCTTTGGTTTTTTCAATGGCAATGGACTCGATCCGGTTTTCCAGCAGCTCCAGAGAGCCGTACTGCTGGGCGATGTCGATCACGTGGTCGGACATGATCTGGTACTGGAGTGCCATCTGGATGTCCATGGTCTGCGCGTCGCTGGAGTAGGCGGAGGTCGTCACGTCCACGTCCTGCACCTTCGCGTCGTAGATCTGGTAGGATTCCGTCAGCCAGAGGTCGAAATGGGTACCGGCGGTCCGCACGCTCTTGGCTTCACCGAGGTGCTTGACGACGGCGACTTCACCGGTATCGACGGTATGGAAGCTCATGGGGATGGTGACAAACGCGAGGGCGAGCACGAAAAGGGTGAGGATCCAGCCGCCGATCCGTTTGTTCTTCCGGTATGCACCGACGGCGGCAGCAAGTACGCCGATGGCGCACAGGACGATGATAAAGCCGCAGATAAAAGGGATAGCCATATACTTCTGTAACTCCTTTGCGGATCCCGATGCTGTGGGATCTCTGATGGCTATAGTATACCATATCCGCACGATAAAGTCAATAGACCGCGTATAAGTTTCTTTTGAAATTTTGCAAAAGAAGAGCCTATGCCAAAAACGCGAGGGGGTCAGGGGATAACGATACGGTGTTTTCGCATGGCAGGGCTCCTTCCGGGCAGGCATACGGACTTCTGCCCATGAAAACGCAGGGGGATGCAAAATGTTCCCTGTTCCGTTATTTTTCCATCCCCCCTATTGACAAAGAACACCCGTTTGTGGTATACTATGAAAAACAAACGTTCTAAAACGGAGGTGAGAAGGATCGAAAACTGTCATAGCTGCGGCGAAGAGCTTCCGGTGGACGCGCTGTGCTACCGGATCGAGGGCAGACTGTATTGTCCGCGGTGCATAGCGGAGGCGGCGTGCTTTGCGGATGAGGAGCGGATGGAGGCGGCGTTTTACGAGGGCTTTGCGGCGCATTGGGAGGTGCGTGCGACCCGACAGCGCGGCGGATTCACGGAGCGGATCGTCAGTCCGCGGGATACGCTGCATCCAACGCGTATATTGCGCCAAAAGGCATGAAGGTATGGGCTTATCGCGGGAAAAACAACCGAAAAATCAGAGCCTGCCGGAAGAAATCCGGAGAGAGAGGGCGGAGAGTGCCCGGAAAGGAGCAGAATACATGGAGCGCGGAGAATGGAAAAACGGTATGGAGAATGCGGTGCGCGGCGGTCGACGGTGCGCGGGTGCGGCAGAAGCGGCGGGATGTGCGGACAAGGGGAAAAAATCCCTGCGGAAGAAGAAAATGGCGGCACATCCGAACAGGGATCGCGCCCTGCGGGTGCTGGCGGCGTACCCCTATCGCAAGGCGGCGGTGGAGGCGGCAAACGACAGATGCACGGCGGATTTAGAGCGCGCCAGGCATTTTGTTGCCGTGGTGGAGGGAGCCCTGGCGGTACTTGCCGCGGAGGAGCGCAGCGTTCTGTTGGACAAAACGGTACCGCTTGCCGACGGAACGCTGCCGACGGGCTTTGACCGCTACGAACGCGCAGCCTGTGAAAAGAGCGCGTACTATCGCCTGCGCGCGCGGGCACTCGAACGATTTGCGATTGCCCTGTACGGGAGGTATTGACGCTCCCCCGGGGCGGTGCCGGGACAGATTCCATTCATGAACGAATCATGAACAAAATAAGACGAAGTCAAGAACGAACGCCAGTTCTTGCAGCATACATAAGGCTTCCCAGACCGGGAAAAATCGCGGAATTTCGCGGGTCGACAAAGAACACCCGTTTGTGTTATACTATTGTCACAGGCGAAAGCGAACGTTTTTTCGAGAAGGGAGGCTTTCTTTTTTACCATGAGTGAGGAACATATGATCTGCTCCATTGCGGGAGCCGCAGAGGCTGCGGACGAGTGCGACGCGGAACGGGAATCGGCTGTGTGTGCGGAGGAGCGGATGGAAACCGATGCGGCGGCGCGTGCGGCAATGGCGGGGGACGCTTTAACGGGGGAGTTTATCCGCGCCGGACTGTCCGGCAGAGCGACCGTGGATACGATCCGGCACTACGGCTGGCACGCCATTCTCGACAGACTGCGCACCGGCTCCCTGGGCAGAGACGCGGCGGTGCTGGCACGGGAAACGGCGCGTCTGTTTGCACCGGAGGTCTGGCGGAGTCTGTTCGACATGATCCGCGAGGGGAGCGTACCGGCGGTGAAACTGTACATGGAGCTATGCAAGGATACGGAGCGGGAAACGGCCCACGGCGCGGTATACGGCGAGGAGGGTGCGATCCGTGCGCTGCGCGAGGCGATCTTCTCCCCACGGGAATCGGCGGACGACTCCGGCGCGGGCGAAGGGGACGGATTGCCGCGGGAGGTGATCGTCGGTGGCTGAGCTGCCGGAATACGTGTTCGGCGAAAAGCACCGGGCGTATATGCGGCGCGCGTACCGGCATACCGTCAATGTGGCGGAGGGGGCGGTCCGTGCGGGCAAAACGGTGGACAACGTATTCGTATTCGCGGCACTGCTGGAGGACGCGCCCGACCGGATCCATCTGGCAAGCGGTGCGACGCTCGGGAACGCAAAGCTCAATCTCGGCGACTGCAACGGACTGGGACTGGAGCGGCTGTTTGCCGGGCGATGCCGGTGGACGCGGTACCGGGACAACGAATGTCTGCGGGTCGCGACACGGACGGGGGAGAAGCTCATTCTGTTCACCGGGGGCAAAAACGCGGACGCGTACAAGCGGATCCGGGGCAACTCCTACGGGATGTGGCTGGCGACGGAGATCAACCACCACCACGAGAGCTTTCTCATGGAGGCGGTGAACCGGACGCTGGCGGCACGGGACAGGCGGCTGTTCTGGGATCTCAACCCCTGCGCGCCGGGTGCGCCGATCTACCGGGAGTATCTCGACAAATACGCGGCGGCAGAACGGGCGGGCTTCTACAACTACGGTCACTTCACCATTGCGGACAACCCGGTCATCACGCCGGCGCGCATGGTGGATTTCGGCGGCAATCGATCCCGGACGACGTTTGTGGCGGTGGGCTTTGCGCCCTGCGGGATCGCGGCGTTGGCGGAGGGTGTGGTCGGCGGAGAAAAGGGGGAGATCGACCCGGAGCGGATCAACCGGGAGTTCCGTCGCTTTCTCGGCGGGGTACAGGCGCGGTACAGAGCACCGGTGCGGTATGTATTCTGTGACAGCGAGGCGCAGTATCTGGAGACGGGACTGCGGCGGTCGGTGGCGGACACGGGGATCCGGGTGACGGACTGCGTGAAGAAGCCGATCTGCGACCGGATCGCGTTTGTAAACCGGATGATGGCGACAAGGCGGTTTTGCTGCGATCCGTCCTGCCGCAGTCTGCGCGACGGGCTATGCACCGCGGCCTGGGACGAGACGGGAGACCGGCGGCGGGACGATTTCACCTCAGACATCGACATTCTGGACGCGTTTGAGTACGCCGTGGAGCGGTACATGGGGAAATATTGAAAGGGCAGGAGGAAGAGAGAATATGCGAGAGGACATTATAGACTGGATCCGCGCGGAATACGGCTGTGCGGCGTCGGTAGGGATCTATCGGAAGATCGAGCAGTGGGAGGACTGGTGGCGCGGGAAATGCCGGGGATTCCACGAATACTGGGAGAACAGTGTATCGGGCGGACCGATCCGGCGGGAGCTGTACAGTCTGCGCATGGCGAAGAAGATCTGCGAGGACTGGGCTGCGCTGCTTTTGAACGATCGGACGTATTTCCGTGCGTCTGGAGCGGCGGAGGCGTATCTGTCGGAAATCTTTGCACGGGAAGCGTTCTGGGAGCGGAGCAATCATCTTGTGGAGCGTGCGTTTGCGAGCGGGACGGGGGCATGTCTCCTGCGCCTGCGGAATGCCGTGGTCGGCGAGGGTGGTGAACTTTTGCCGGGGGAGGGGATGGAGGTGCGGTTTGACTTTGTCTCCGGCGGGCACATCATTCCGATCTCGGTTTCCGGCGGGCGCATCGTGGAGGCGGCGTTTGTATCGGAGCTGTGCCATCGCGGGGAGAACTATTTATATGTAGAGATCCACCTTCTGGAGCCGGACGGATATGTGATCCGCAACCGGTATTTCCGGGACGGAGAATTTGGAGCGGATCTCGGCGAGGGGGAGCTGCCTGCGGAGATGGCACCGGGGATCCTGCGCACGGGCAGTCCGTATCCGTTTTTCGCGATTCTGACCCCGAATCTGCAAAACGCCGCGGAGGAGGGCTGTGGACTGGGGCAATCGATCTATGCGGACGCCATCGACTGCTTGAAGGGGGTGGATCTGGCGTTCAACAATTTCTGCCGGGATCTGAAGCTGGGCGGCAAGAAGGTATTTCTCAACCAGTCCCTGGTGGCGCGGGACGAATACGGGAACGCGTACACGCCGGACGATGTGGCGCAGCAGCTCTTTGTGACGGTGGGGGATGTGGATCTGGCGGAGCATCCGTTGATTGAGGAGCACAATCCGACCCTGCGCACGGCAGAGAACCGGGAGGCGGTACAGAGTCAGCTGGGTTATCTGGCGTTCCGGTGCGGTCTGGGTGCGAAGCATTATTTATTCGGCTCCGTAGACGGCAAGACGCGTTTGACGGCGACGCAGTACATGGGTGAGCGGCAGGACACGCGGCAGAACATCGTGAAGCACACGAAGAACGTCACGACGTATGTTCTCTCCGTGATCCGACCGCTGCTCTGGCTGGCAGTCCACCGATTCGGGCAGGCGCAGGTGGATGAGAACGCCGCGATCGTGATCCACTACGACGACAGCTATTTCACGGACACCGAATCCGACCGGACCCGCGATCTCCGCGAGGTGGAGGCTGGGCTTATGACCCGCGACGAATTCCGCCTGCGGTGGTACAGTGCGGGGGACGAGGGAAAATGAGGAGAACGAGGGGGAACGGGGGGAACGGTCGCTTTTGAAAAAGCTCCGCAAAACTTTTATGAAAAGGGATTTGATGGTGGAGTTTGTGCAAGTCCGATTGCTTCTCAATAGGAGCGATCCGTTCCCTGAGAAGATCGTTCGCGAGCGGCTGACGGGGTCATCCGCCTTCTACGGGGAGAGATTGCGGGATATAGTTTTTCTTATGGTGGGCTATTCTTGCCTTCTACGGGGAGGATGTGCTGGATTACGTTTATCACTGTATAGTGAGCAAAAATAGGAAAAAAGGAGGGTTACGATATGGATGCAAATGAAGAGGTACGATTGGCGAAGCTGGATGGCGAGGTACGGGTTGCGCTGACGGCGATGGGGGCAAAGAACGCGCGGTTGGCGGCGAAGGCGATCGACTACGGGAAGCTGGATTTTGGTGAGGACGGCGCCGTAATCGGTCTGGAGGAGCAGCTGGAGGCGTTATCGAAGAGCGATCCGTATCTATTTCGGGAGCCGGAGGTACGCCGCACCGTGACGGGGAGTGTACATGGGAAGACGGCGCAGGATCCGGACGACATGACGGACGCGGACTACTATCGCTGGCGCATGAAGAAGTGCGCTGCGGAGCGATAAGGAGCGCTGCGAACGGAAATAGCAGAGCATAGGGCAGACTCCATCACCGAAAGCCGGAAATGGCACCCGCATATCGGGGGGAAAAAGAGATACGAGCCGGCGGGGAGATGGGTGTGCCGTGACAATGGAAAAAACAGGAAAACAGGAAAAGGAGAAGAAGTATGAATCAATTTGTAACCGTAAAGCAGATCGCACGGGAAACCCTGACCCGTTTATGTGACAATCTGGTCTTTCCGAGTCTGATCTACCGGGACGACGGCGACCACCGCAGTGTGAAGAAGGGGGACACGGTACTGGTAAAGCGTCCGGTCCGACTGCAGGCGAAGGCGATTTCGAGTGCGTCGGGGATTGAGACGCAGGATCTTGTGGAGGAAGCGGTAGAGGTCAAGCTGGACACGATCGCGTCCGTGGATGTGGAGCTGACCGCGATTGAGTCCGCGTGCGATATGGATTCCATGACGCGGCTGTTTCTGGAGCCCGCAGCCGCCGCGCTTGCCGAGAAGATCAATGCGGACGGTCTGATGCTGTACCGCGACATCCGACAGAACTGCGGGATTGCCGGTACGCCGCCGGACACGCTGTCCGCCTTTGCGAACGCGTCTCTGCTTCTGGACGAGAACAGGGTGCCGACCGACTATCGATACGCGGTATGGAGTCCGCACGCGGCGTCCCGTCTGAAGCAGATTCCAGCGGTGGTATCTGCGGAGGCGTGCGGTTCCTCGAAGGCACTGCGCACGGGGAACATCGGCAAGGTATTTGGTCTGGAGAACTATATGAGTCAGGCGGTGGTCTATCACGAGTCCGGCACGCTGTCTGAGGCGACGGAAACGCTGACGATCTCCGCGAAAACCGCCGGCACCGCGCCCACGCTGGAGCTGACGGCATCTAAGGCAGGCGGCACGCCGAGCATTTCCGGCAAGGGGCTCTGTCGCGGCGATCTCTTACAGACGGACGATTACGATCTGCTTGTGACCGCGGACTGCACGGCGACGAGTGCGACGAAGATCGTGGTGCCTGTGGATGCGCGCTCCTATGCGGCAGCGAAGGTGGGTGACGTGGTACACGTGGTTGGCGGTCACGAGGCGAATCTCTGCTTCCACCCGCACGCGTTCGCCTTTGTGACCCGCCCCCTTGCGATTCCGGCGGGTGTGGAGGCATATGTGACGAGCTACAACGGCATATCGCTGCGTGTGGTACGCGGGTACGACATTCGCTACAAGAAGGAGATTCTGTCCATGGACGTATTGTACGCGTTCAAGACGGTATATCCGGAACTGGCGGTGCGGTATCTTGGATAATTACGCCTATTACAGGGAGGTATACGGCGGCACGCTTACGGAGGGGGCATTCAACCGGCTCTCTCCGGCGAGTGCCGCGGTACTGGCGGTGCTTCTCTATCCGTTGGATCCGTCCGCGTTCACGGGGGATGCGCGCAGTGCCTATCAGGAAGCGTTATGCCGGCAGGTGGACTATCAATCCTCAAAAAACGGGGAGCGGTCCGTATCCCGCGAGACGCTTGGCGACTACACGCAGGTCTATCGCGACACCGACATACGTGTATCCGGCACGCCGCTCTGCCCGGATGCTCTTACGATTCTGCACGGAGCGCATCTGATTTGCCGGTGGATATAATGGGAAACTGAGGGGCAACGAGGGGAACGAGGGTACCGGGGGGAACGGTCGCTTTTGAAAAAGCTCCGCAAAACTTTTATGAGGGGATGGGGGAGGAATTTTGTTTGTGCAAGTCGATTTGCGCACCAATATGGTTCCGTCCTAAGCATTAGGAGATCGTTCGCGAGCGGCTGCGCGAATTTAGCTTGCTAAATTCAGCATCCAGCCTTCTACGGGGAGGGAGTGCGGGATTTCATTTTGGGGTGGGGTGTTTTCCCTGTTTTCCGGATTTTTGTATATCTTTGTATATCTTATGGAAGAAAGGGTGTGGTGGATATTTCGTATTTATGGCGGGATACGGTACTATTGTGGCGCGGGGCTTTATATGATCCGGATCTATTTACGGTGACGTATGAGCGGGTGATACTGGAGGCTGTGACGGCGGTGGAATATTGTGCCGTGGACGAAGAAGGGCAGTCATGCGGGAAGCTGGTGGTCTATCTGCGGGAGGGGCTGAGTACCGTAAATGGGGAGCCATATACCGGTTCGGCATTCTGTATGCCGGGGGACAGGCTGATTCCGTGGACGGGCGGCAATGGAGGGGAAATGCCCTCTGACGGTGGGTATCGGATCCGTTCCGTGGAGCATCGGGTACATGGTTCCCCATTGCTGCGGCACACGAAGCTTACAGCGAATTGAGGACAGGAGGCGTTGATATGGGCGACAGGCTGGCACTGCTCTGCCGGGTACTGAATCGGTGGAAGGAGCGGCCGTGTGATTTTGTGCCGGAGCAGGAGATGGGTGTGCCTGGTGTATCGGTATCGGCAGTGGCGGACGGTATGACGGCGAAGCGGTACATCGACGGACGGTATGTACAGGTCTTTCCGTTTGCCATCCGACTGGTGATCAGCGGCAGGGATGCGCGGGAGATGGTGGATGCGCTCTCGTTTTTCGACCGCTGCACGGCGTATCTGGCAGGTGCGGTCATGGAATTGGGCTGTGACCGGATCGCACAGGCGACGACGGCGGCACGGGTCGCGACAGGCAAAGACGGCACGGCGGCATACACGGCGCGGTACGTGATGGAATACCGTTTGGCATAAAGCGTTACAGAGAGAATCTGGGAGGAAGAAATATGGCGACAGCAATTGTAAATCGGGCGGATCGACGCCACTATATGAACACCGGCACGAAAGAGGCTCCCGTCTGGTCGGCGATCGGGGAGGGCTTCACGGAATTTGCGGAGACGAAGAACGCGACGAGCTATCAGCGGCGATACATCCACGAGGCGACGAAGCGGACGGATGTGACAGGCTACGCGCCGGTGATCGACTATGAATTTGAGGTATACCGGGGCAGCACCGTCATAGCGCGGCTCCGCAGGATCACGGACACGGAGGCACTGGGAGACGCGGCGCAGGTGGAGATCTGCACGGTGGATCTCTTTGACGAAACGGAGACCTCCGGGGTATATCACGCATTCCGGCGAACCTATTCCGTGATCCCGGACAAATGCGCCGCCGGGGTGGACACGCTTGTCTACACGGGGACCCTGAAGGCGGTATCGTCCCCCATCCCCGGCACCTTTGTCGTAAGCACCGATACATTCACGGCGGACTAAGAAAGGAGTACAGAATGGAAGAGACAATGCGGTATTTTACCTACGGCGGGAAGTCGTACTATTTTGATGTAAGCGAGGTGGGCTGTCTGACCCGGCTGACCGGGGCTCTGGAGCGCATGGAGGAGGAGCGTACAGAGCGCGGCGGAGGCGAAAAGGAACCCGCATATGCCGTGATCGCGTCGTTCTGCGAATCGATCCTGACCTTTTTCGAGAACGTATTCGGCAAGGCGGCGGCTGTGGAGATCTGCGGCGAGATGCAGAGCGGCGAGGGCTGTGCGGCAGCGTTTCTGGCGTTTGTGGCATTCGCGCGCGCCCAGACCGTGGCGGTAGAGGCGGCGATGGCAGCGGCGGAGGCGGACTATGCGGCGAATGCGGTGGCGATGGGGGTAATCGCATGACGGGCAAATCGATTCTGACCACGCCGCTGCCGGAGACCGTGGTGCTTGCCGACGGGACAGAGCTTGCGATCCGGACGGATTTTCGTGTGGGGATCCTTTTTTCCGCGATCCGGAACGATCCCATGGTCAGCCCGGCATCGAAGCGGCATCTGGCACTGCGGCTATACTATGAAAGCCTGCCGGAAAAGGCGGATCCGGACGAGCTGTTTCATGCCGCCATGTGTTTTTACAGCCGGGCGAGCGAAAAGGGGACGGAGGAGGACTGTCCGCATACGCAGCAGGAGCCGATCTTTGATTTCACCGTGGACGGGGATCGCATCTACGCCGCGTTTTATGCCGCCTACGGGATCGATCTCTGCACGGCGCGTCTCCACTGGTGGCAGTTTCTGGCACTGCTTGTCTCTCTCCCGCGGGACAGTGCCTTTATGCGCACGGTCGCGCTGCGGTGCATGGATCCTGCGGAGGTTACGGACGATGCGGCACGGAAGCGGCTCCGGATGGCAAAGGCGCGTGTACGGATCCGCAGTACGTCGGCGGCAGACAGAGGGGAGGCGGTACGATGACGGACAGAGCTTCGGACAATATGGCGGAAACGCTGCCGGACAGGCCGGATGTGGAGGCGGTATTGTCGGCATCGCGTATGTTATACGAGGAGGTCGCCGGACAGGCTCTGCCTGGCGGACTGTCGGCACCGGACGGCACAGGGCGCGACTGGTACACGCTGTCGGAAGCGATGCTGCGCGGCGTATCTGCCGGAATCTCGTCGGCGGGAGCGGATCTGGCGGCGGCGATCCACACGGCAGCGGCGGAGATGGCAGGCGCGGTACAGGCGTTTTCCGCACAGACGCGATGGTCCGGCAGCATGGGAGATGCGGTATCGGCGCGAAGTGTCCCATGGGCGGCGGATCCCGTGGCGGCGCACATACAGGAGGCGGCAGCGGCGGAGCGTGCGTGGCATAGCGCGGTGAACGTGGCTCCACAGGCGGCGGAATCCGGTCGTACCGTCATTCAGTACATCACCCTCCGCAGCGACGACGAGACGCCGTATGAGACCGCGCGCGCCATCCGTCGGGAGAGTGAGGCACTGCTGCGCGCATGAGAGAGGGGGGAGCATAGATGAAGGACTACAGCATCCTGCTGCGCGGCGGCGGTGTGACGGTGGAGATCGCGCCGGAGGGGGAGCTTTGTCTATTGGAAAACGGCACGGAGGGCTTCGGACGGGTGGACGGCGTGGTGACGCTTGCGGAATATGCGGTATCGGGCGGCGGCTATCCGGTATCGCGCCATGTTTCGCGCCGGGAGATCGTGCTGACGGCGGAGGTACGTGCGGCGGTGGGGACTGCGGCTTTCACGGATTTGCGCGCACGCCTTCTGCGCCTGATGGATCCGCTGACGGATGTGACGCTGACGGCGGACATGGGGGCGGGAGAGCGGCGGATCGAGCTGATCCCGGGCGGTGGGGGCAGTGTGGAGATCGGTCATTACCGCGAGCCCGTCACCGCACGGCTGTGCTTTATCGCGCCGGATCCGTATTTTGCGGCGGTGGTACCGGAGACCGTCGCCTTTTGGGACGCGACGCCGATGCTTGCCTTTCCGCTCAATCTGATGGCGGGTGCGGGAACGGTCAGCGGCTATTACGGCACGACGAACGCGGCAAGGCTCAGAAATCCGGGGGACAGAGAATGCGGCTACAGACTGACCCTGACGGCGGAAAATGGCAGGGTGACCAATCCGTCGGTGACGCTGCCGGGCGGTACGCTGTCTCTGCAATGCGCCATCGGGGAGGGCGAACACGTGGTGATCGACACCCATCCGCGCACAAAGACGATCCTTGTCAACGGTACGCCGTCCCTGTGCTTCACGCCGGGCAGTGTATTTGCGGGGATTCCGCGGGGGACGAGCGATATGGTGCTGGCGGCGGAGAGCGGGATCCAATATCTGCGGGCGCAGCTTTCGTTTGTGCCGCTGTATTATGGAGTGTGATATATTATGGACAGTATCTATCTGTTGAACCATGCGTTTGCGCCGCTGTGTATGCCCATAGACGGCTATTTTTCTCTCGTGTGGAGCCTTTCCTACCAGACCTGCGGCACCTTTGCGGCACTGCTTCCATACGATGGCGCGGGCGTATGGGAGGAGGCGGTTTATCTCACGGACGGGGTGCGCTGCGGACGGATCGAGCGGATCGAAATCGAAAACGGTCGTGTGCGGCTGACGGGGCGGACGCTGGAATGCCTGCTGTACGACAGGCTGTTCGCGGAGAAATTCGAGTACACGGGGACCTTATCGGAAGCGTGTCTGACGGCGGTGCGGACGTGCTGCGCGGATCTGCCGCTGACCGTGGAGACGGATGGCGCGTCGTTTCCGCAGACGGGGATCTATCGGGCGCAGTGGACGACGGTCGGGCAGTTCTTGCACGAGACGCTTTCGCAGGCGGGCGGTTCCTTTGCGGTGGAATACGTGCCGGGCGCGGCAAAATGCGCCTTTCGGCTGGTCTGCGGTACGGATCGCTCCGCCGCCGGTGCCATCTTTTCGGAGGATTTCGGCAACATTGCGTCGCTTATGGTCGAGAGGGACCGCAGTGATCGGGTGGATCGGGTGTACGTGACCGGCGCGGATCGTGTGACGGTATCCGTGGTGCGGGAGGGAGCAGAGGCACCATATCGGGACGCACGGATCGAGGCGGCGGACATGGAGAGCGCGGATTACGAGGTGTTCGCGGACTACACGGATGCTCTGCGCGACAGAGGACGGGCATATCTTGCGGCATACGGCGGGGAGATCGTGCGTGTGGACGGTGGTGCGGAGCCGGATACGCTGCCGGCATACGGTGTGGATTATGCGCTCGGCGACCTGTGTACGGTGCGGACGGCGGCATACAGCGGAACGGTGCGGCTCACGGCGATCGATATGGTTTCGGAAAACGGTGTGCGGCGCGTGTACCCGTATTTCGGGATCCGTCGGCGGACGCTCCGGGACGCGATAGGGGAAAGATAATACGGAAAAAGGAGAATACATATGCAGAAAATCATAGACGGCGGGATGTTCGATTCGACCAGTGTCGTGGAGACCGTGG
Organism: uncultured Eubacteriales bacterium; assembly: GCA_900554225.1. GTDB lineage: Bacteria > Bacillota > Clostridia > Oscillospirales > CAG-272 > UMGS1696. The sequence continues at coordinate 20,145 of USGH01000016.1, forward strand.
ACGGCTTCCCGCGCGGAGACAAGGCGGTGGATGCCGCGTTTTTTGCCCGGATGCTGCGCTGCTTCTATCGGGACGGTGTGCTGCGGCCGACGGACGGCGGATTGGCGGTCGTTCCGGCAGGCGGGGGGATCGCGGTGCAGGTACGACCGGGGGTCGCGTGGATCGGCGGGCGGATGGCGTATCTCGATGAGGCGGCATCCTTCACGCTTACGGCGGGCCACCTGTATGCGGTGACGCTGCGCCTGGATCTTGACCTGCGTCGGTTTACCATTGAGGTGGAGGAGGACACCGGGACAGCTCCCCTCCGCGGCACGACCGTTACAGAGCTATTGCTTGCCCGGGTCAATGTGCCGATGCAGGCGACCGCTGTGACGGCGGCGATGATCACGGACAAGCGGATGGACGAGACGGTGTGCGGCGCGGTGGATTCCGTGATGGCGGCCCTCCAATCCGTGGCATACGCGGCAAACAGCGGTGCGGTGGGCGGACTGACGGCGGACAAGCTGGTACCGCGGTCGGGCTGCGTGATGACCGGTGTACTGCGCTGCGGGAACGAATCGGCGGGCGGTTCGGCGGTGCGCAATATCCGCTACGGGAAAACGCTGCCGACGGATCTGGCGGACGGGGAGATCTTTCTCCTGCTGGCAGACGACGGCACGGACGCATAAGGGGGGGACGCGATGCTATACGATCAGACCTCGGAGACGCTGACCTGTCTTGCCGAGAGCGCGGGACACACGCTCCTCTGGAACGGCAGGGAGATCGCGTGCCGCTTATACCGGGATGGGGTGACGGATACGCTCTGCTTCGTACTCGATTACGTGGGGGAGGAGACGGAGCCGCTTGCCACCAATCATTTCCGCGTGTACTACAACAGTACGCCATACGGCTTTGACACGGCGGCGGGCTTTTCGTCTCCGGTGTGTACGCTGTCCCATGTGGCGGGGTGTGAGGCGGTGCGGCTCCGGCTGGAATCGACCGAGGACACCTTCACCATGGACGGCAGGGCGCGCCGCGAGATCACGTATCCGTTTGCGTGGTACGACAGTCTGCCGTGTCTCACCTGGAACGCCGTGCTGTATGCGCAGTACGCCAACCGGATTACGTGGCAGGTCACCGCCCCGGCAGGCAGAGTCGCCTATCCGACCCATGGGGCACTCTATGTCCGGCGTGCGGGAGAGACCGGGTTCACGCTGCGCACAGAGACAAAGCTGAGTCCGGAGGTGCAGGGGTGGATCATCCGCCTGGACGAGGAGGACATGGGTGCGGCATATTATTTCCGGGTCACGTACTGCACTGCGGAGGCGGCGGACGGTACGCAGTTGACCAGAAACCGAGCCGATACCCCGGAAACGTTGGTGACCCGCAACGGTTCGATCCCCTATCCGCCGGAGGTGACACACAGTGCCGTAATGCGCGGCGGGAAGGTACGTGTACGCTGGAGCGCGCCGGAGGATCCGCTGTACACCCTTGCGGTATACGATCTCTACCGCGCCGTTGCCGCCGAAACGGATGCGTCTCCCAAATGGGGACTGCTCTATTCCGGCAAGGCGGTGCAGTTTCTCGACGTCCCGCCGGAGGAGGTCTATATCCGCTATCGGGTACGCGGCAGAACGGCGGACGGCGTCAACACCGCCTGGGTGGACACCGGATGGCTCCGGCAGAACACCTCCAATCTGTACGTGGGCAAAAACGGGATCCCGGTTCCTGCGGCATCGATCCGCATCGGGGGGAATCCCGCTCTCGCCATGGGGTATGTAGGGGGAATCTGATTCCCCCTGCTTTTGACTTGCAGTCTGCCTACCAAGCTACGCTTGGTGATCAAACTGCGGTTGGCTTATATCCTTTGTTATTTTATAAGGAAACGGCATAAGGAAACGGCATAAGGAAACGGCATAAGGAAACGGCATAAGGAAACGGCATAAGGAAACGGCGTTTGGCTTGTATCGCTTCTTTTTTATTTCTCCAATGAGGAATACCACGTCATACGTGTAGATTTTATTGTTGCCTTGCGGCGCACCAAAGGACGAGGAAGAAGGACTCTGC
>USGH01000017.1 GCA_900554225.1 uncultured Eubacteriales bacterium
TCTCTGATAGAAGATGAATGCGCTCAGGATACCGGCGACTGCGGCGATGATGAGGATAACGATGAGGAAGTACATCCACGACATGGCGGAGGACAGAACGTTGCCGTTTGCCTGTTCATATACGGTGGAGATGTACGTCATCACCTTGTTATCCGACGATGTAAACGCGTCGATGATGGTATAGACGGTGTTTACGAGGATCATCGGGGATACCATCGGCAGGGTGATCTTCCAGAAGGTTTCCCAACCGGACGCACCGTCGATGGAGCAGGATTCGTAGATAGCCGGAGAAATGGACTGTAAGCCGGAGAGGAAGATCAGCATCTGTACGCCGCAGCGGTTGACGATATTGAAGATATTGTTTACCATCTGTACGACTTATTCCACGATCTCGGTACCGATCATCATGCCGCGGAAGAGGTATTCCACGTCCATGACCGATACAATTTCGGTTGCCTGGCTTTCGTCGCCGGAACCGTCATCGATACCCTGCGCGTTGGACATATAGTCGTTCATGGAGTTGCCGGCATCGATATCCGCGATCAGACCGGTGGTCAGGATAACCGGGATGAAGAAGATGGCACGGAACGCAGCACGACCGGCAATCTTCTGGTTCAGGATGATTGCAACGAACAGGGAGAAGAGGACGATCGACGGAATGTCGAGAACGAGCTGCTTCAGACCTGCTACAAGGGTGGTTACGAACGAGGTATCGACGAGAATCGCATCGCTGTAGTTCTTCCAGCCGACCCATTTCAGCTCGTAACCGCCTCCCACGAGAATTTTGATCTCGTGGAAGGAGTACTTGATGGAGTCAAAAACGACGGGGAGATAGATGAGGACGAAGCCGATGAGGAAGGGCAGAATGAAGAGCCAGCCTGCTCTCGCCTTACGGACATCCAGGGATGCGCCTCTTTTTCTTTTCTTACCGGGAGCATTGTCAATTTGAATCTTCTGCTTCTTCGGTGCTTTTGCATCTAAGTTCATTCGTGCACTCCCCTTTCTTAGTCAATTCGGATGAAGTCGAGCGGTTCGATCTCATAGGTCTTGCCGTTCACTTCGGTGGTTACGCGGAAGGAGTTGTAGTTGAGGACGAACTGTACGCCGTTTTCGTAGGTCACGAGAACGAGGGTACCGCTGGTGAGCGCGTACTTTTCGGGAACCTCTTTTTCCTCTTCCTCTGCCACGATCACTTCGCCGAATTCGTTGAGACCGCCGTTATCGGTGGTATCTTCATCGGTGGTGTCGTTGGCTGCGGTGGTGGTGTCATCAGCGACGGCTGCATCGTCGGCGGTACCGTACTGTGCGGCAAGACGTTCTGCAAGCTTTTCCGCCTTTGCTGCCTTTTCCGCTGCGAGAGCTTCCTCTTCCGCGAGGGCTTCTTCTGCTGCTGCGGCGGCTGCTGCATCGGCTTCGATTTCATCGTCGTCCGGAATCCGTTCACCGGCGATGAATTCGTGGTCTACGATGTAGGAGGTCTGGAGGTCGTGGGTAGCGTCGTTCAGCTTGGTGTAGTATTCCACTACGTCGTCCTTCCAGATCTCGTAGTTGACGGAATAGTACTTGCTGTTGGTGAAGGATTCCTTCAGACGGTTGGTGTTCTGGTAGGAAAGCGTGAAGTACAGGGACGCACCGTTCTCGATGGAGCGCAGGATCATTTCGTCAATGTCGCCTTCCATGTTGATGGCGGTACCGGTGAAGATCTTGGAACCGTGGAGAACCATGCCCATGAACGGAACGCACTCGCTGGCCTTGACGAAACGGCTGGAGTCGAGAGAAACTTCCACGATGGTGTCCGCGTAAGGCAGTGCAAACGCGTTGCCGCCGGAGATCATGACGCTCTCATAGTCGTTGTCGAGCTGCTGTAGGAATTCCTTGGTGTATTCCTTGTTGTCCTCGCGGTGGTACGGTTCATCCTCATCGAAGTCGGAGTTGAGGTCCGTACCGAGCGTGCCAACGGAGATGTTCGCGTTGCCGTAGGAGAGGTATTCCGGACCGAACTTCTTGTAGAAGCGTTCATAGGAAACCGGGGATACGCAGAGCGCGAAGGTTCTGTCGAAGGTCTGGGTTGCGGGGTCGTATGCTCTTCTTCTGGTATAACGGTCGTCGATGGTCTTGATCGCGTCTCTCTTGAGGGAGAAGCCGTCAAACATATCACGCCAATGGTTATACGCGAAGTCGAAATCGGGGTAAATCTTGAAGCCGGTCTGATTTGCGTAGGAAACGAGGTCTGCGAAGCCATCCGCGCCGCCGACCACCTTGTTCCACTTCAGCTTGGCAGGATACGTGTAGTAGTCCATGTTGCCGTTGTAGTAACCGGTGAGACGGAAGTTGATGGAGCCGGAGACGCCCATTTCGGTAAGCTCCGCCTGCATGGTCTTGATGTCCTCGAAGGTGGTCAGCGGGGTATCCACTTCGACCGGGAAGGACAGGACGCGCTCCAGCGTTTCGGTGGTACCGAAGGTCTCAATGAAGAGCGGCAGGTTTTCGTCAGCGGATTCTCTCTTGGTGAGATAGCCGTTTGCGGTGAAGTAATCGCGGCAGGCGGTTGCCATACCCACGTAATCCGTCGGGTAGTACTCCTTGATGCCCTTTTCGGCAGCGACATTTTCGTCGGTCAGGAAGATGTACTCGACGCGGTAGCGGTCCGTGTACTTCCGGTCGGAGGTAACGGTCCAGGACGCGGAGCCGGATACGGAGATGGAGTCTGCCAGATTGTATTCATCGGACGGACGGGGTGTGAACTGCGCGTACACGGTGTTGTACGGATGGAGCGTACCGCCGTGGGAGGTCATCAGGGTGGCAAGGGAGTCACCCTCGGTGATGATGGCGAGATAGCCGTTGGAGTAGGTCACAGGATCGGATGGGATGCCATTCTTATCCTCGAGCTTCTTCTTGGTGGTGGAAGCGGCGGTATCCGTGGAGGCGGCGGCTGCAGTGTCGCCCTCGCCCTCGGTCGGAGCTGCCTTGGACTGGAACCGTTCGGGAGCCAACTCGCCGTAGTTGACCATATTGCCCCATACCGGCCAGCGCATAACCTGGGAGTTGGTACCGCGAATTTCGTGATATGCGAAGTCGTCGCCGTACACAACACCGGAAATGTTGTAGGTCTGTCCCTTTACGTCCTCATAGCGAACGAGCGCGCCCGTGCCATCGGGGATGAGGGTATAGCCGGTGTAGGTGTTGGAGCCCGCATCTAAATACGGGAGGTAGATCAGGGTGTCGAACTGGTATGCGGATTCGTCGAATTCGATACTGTTCGCCGGGCAGCTTACGGAGATACCATTGTCGGTGATGCTGTACTCAAGCGCGATACGGAAACGCGGCGGAGCTGCATCTGCGCCCTCATAGCCGGTTTCGCTGTGGTCTGCGTCGAGCTCTTCATAGGTGTAGGTCGGGCAGTACCGCTTGATGATCTCTTCAAGCTCACGAAGCTCTCTGGCTTTGATCTCCGGGTCGCATACATATACGGCCATTTCCATCGTGATCGGGAATTTGGACTGCATCTCGAGGATACCACGCTCGGTCAGAGACGGGTCACTCGGGTCTTTCTTCGTATAGAAGGATACGAGCTTTTCACGGAGCCAGTCGCTCTCGATCTGGGAAAGGATGAGGTTTTCAAACCGTTCTACCTTAATCATACGGGGAACGAGACGGATGGTCTGCTGTTCACCGAGGGTATATTCCACACGCATACCGCCTTTGATGTTCTTGCGGGTGATCTGCCCACGAAGCGCGGCTTCGGTATAGGAGAACATCTTCTTGGATACGTCATTGTCCTTGTAGTTGATAATGACCTGGGAGAGGAGCTCTTCCTTGACTGCGGGGGAAGCGGAGGTCTGGGAAATGTCGATCGGGTTGGAGAAGTGTACCTGACCGGAAGCGGTATCCACGATGGCAACTTCGCCTGTGAATTCCTCGAACCACATCTGGTACCCTTTTTCCTCTTTGACGAGGGTCATGTCGGCGAGCTTCTGCTCCGGGTTGGCGTAGACCTCGGTCTTATAGTCGATCAGCGGGTTGCCGTCGTCATCGACCTTGTCTTCCCAGGCGGCAGCGGTCGGAACCGTCATGGCACCTGCGAGCATAACCAGAGTTAAGAATGCCGAAAGAAATCTTTTCATCATAATATCTTTTCTCCTATCTCTCGTTATGGCTTACAACCGGAATGCGATTTCTTCTACAATCTGCGTGATGAACATGACGATCTTCGCCATCAGGGAGGTGAAGAGGATGCCAATGAACATGATGAACGCCATACCTACGATGGTGGCGAGGCAGGTGAGAAGGTTCTTGCCGACGGAGTAGTCGTGCGTGACCATCATACCGAGGACAAGCAGGATACCGAGCCACAGATAGGCGAACGAGCTCATGAGCGTTAAAATACCGCCTTCATTGGCAGCGAGAACATGAGACAGCAGCGTAGACGGGAAAATCAGCAGGATCAGAGGCGTGAGGCAGTAGCAGGAGGCGATGAAGATGTCTCTCATGCTGCCTTCACCTTCAAACAGAGTGGTGAGACACCAGTTTGCGACCACCCAGAGGAGCAGAGGAGCGAGAACCGCGGTCACTGCGCCAAAGATGTCGGAGTAGGAGGTGTACGGACTGAAGATGTAGCCCTGACCGATGGAGTTGTAGAAGTAAACGAGGATGGTCGTGATCAGAATGACGGATGCGGACCGCATGGAGCCACGTTTTTCGTGCTTCAGATCCCAGAAACCGTCAAACGGATGGAAGATCACGTGGAAGGCATACAGAAGCTCTTCCTTGAGGCTCTTTCTGCCGACCTTAAGTGCTGCGCGGGTATTGACCTTTGCGGCGTATCCGAAGAATTTGCCGAGGAGAACGAACACCACGACGAGTACGACCGGGATGGTCCAGAAGTACTTGGAAGCCCATTCCTTACGGATTTCCTTCCATGCGTCGGAGTAGTTTTCCGTTTCATAGGCGGCCTTGTAGTACTCCATCGCTTCTTCGTATTTACCCTGACGATACAGAGCCTTACCGATCTGGATGTACGCAGAGTCGAAGTTGTTGTTGCGCTTCAGAACCTCCGTCCAGTCGTCGATGGTCATATCGTATTTCCGCTCGTTATCGTGCTGGATCGCCTGCAGAAGGAGGTCGCCATACTCGGTACGACGGTATACGACGATATTGTCGTTGGTCTTGTCCAGAAGAAGGATCTTGGAGCCCTGGTATACGATGGCTTCAACGGAACCGATGTTACCGGTCTGGATACCCACGTCGCCGAAGATGAAGAGCAGGTTGCCGTTGTCGTCATAGGTGAAGACCTTGGAACGCTTTTCATCGATGATGGACCAGGTGCCTTCCGGACCTACGGCACAGTCGATGACCTTGGACGCACCAACGATGGTGTCGGTGGACAGGGTGGAGAAGCCGATTTCACCGGACGGCGGATAGAAGCCGTTCCGCTTCATAACGTCGGCACCGGAAGCATTGAGCTTCTTGACCGGAGCGTAGTCGGATTTTTTGTCCTTGCCGCGGATCGCGGACTGCTGTTTTGCCTCGTCAATGGAGGATGTGGTCACGTAAATGAAGTTGTTTTCATCGATCGTGATGTTGTTGAACTCCGTAGAGACGTACTGTTCGCTCTGGGAACGCTGTTCGTCTGTCTGGATCTTACGCCAGATGATCTCAAGTGCGGAGATGGAAACCTTCTGCGCACCGATGAAGCCGTAGAAATCCGCGTCGTCGTTGATGACGATGATACCCTGATAGGTGGTAGACGATACGACGAAGAGACGGCCGTACTGGTCCACTGCGCAGGCAACGGGCTTATAGATGGAGCCTTCCTCAAAGAGGTTGGATTCCGGCTTCTTGATGATCTTTACGTAGTTGCCTTCGGTATCGAACTTGACGATACGGTTGTTGTCGGTGTCGCAGACGTAGATGAACTCCTCGTTTACAAACACGCCGGAGGGATTGTTGAAGGAGTCCGGCACACCGTGTTCATTCGTGAACTTGTCGATATCGAAAAGGTGGTTGTAGTACCGGTCACTCACGATGACGCGGTTGTTGGCGGCGTCCACGATGTACATCTTTTCATCCGGACCGATGAAGAGATCTCTCGGATCGTCGAATGCGACTTCCAGACCCATGGAGGAGGAGGTGATCACCGAATCCGGGACGTAGGCGGCAGGAGAGACGAGCACGTCGCCGTCACTGGAGTAGGTGTAGGTCGCGTAGGGGGTGGAAGCAGCGATGGCGGTCGGAAGAATGGTGACTGCCGCCAGAACGGAAAGGAGTATGTTTTTGAAAATTTTCTTCATAGAATCCTCCTTAGTCCTTCATACCGCTGGAGCCCATCGTTTCGATGATGTTGGACTGCGATACAACGAAGACGAGGATCGGCACTGCCATCATAACGACCGTGGACGCGGCGGATGCACCGGTACGGGCGACACCACCCGCGGTGATCTGGCTGATTGCGTAGTTTAAGGTTTTAAGCTGTTCGGAGTAGATGAGGTTCGTCTGACCGGCGTTCCACAGACCCTGGAAGGAGTAGATGATCAGCGTCAGCCAGGCGGGCTTTACCATCGGCATTGCGATCGACCAGAAGGTACGAAGCTCGGACGCGCCGTCGAGACGGGCAGATTCCAGAACCTCGGTCGTAACGTTGGTCTCCATGAACTGCTTCATGAGGTACAGACCAAGGGTAGACGCGAATGCCGGGATGATGATCGCGAGGTAGGTGTCGATCCAGCCGAGCCAGGACAGGGTGATGAAGTTTACAAGTCCTGTAACCGTGGCGGAGAACATCAGGGACTTCTGAATGAGGGCGAAGAAGAACTTGTTGCCCGGGAAGTCGATTTTCGCGAGTGCGTAAGCGGAGAGGGAGGATAACACGAGGTTACCGAAGGTACCGCCGACAGAGATCAGCACGGTATTGAAGATGTAACGCGAGAACGGAACCCAGGAGTCGCTCATCAGGTTGAAGAGGGACTTGAAGTTTTCCATGGTCGGGTGTACAACGTAGAAGCGCGGTGGGAAGTAGAAGATTTCATCCATCGGCTTCAGGGACTGGATGATGGTGTAATACATCGGGAGGAACATGAAGAGTCCGAAGATGGTCAGGATGATCGTAATGCCAACGTCGCCGCCGACCGAACGGTTGAGGACAACCTCATGCTTTCTGGTACGTAGTTTTTTCATGTCACTGTCCTACCTTTGCAATGAGTTTGGTAATCAGCACGTTACAGCCGATCATCATCAGGAACAGGATGAAGGAAATGGCGGACGCATAGCCGACCTCCCAACGGGTGCCCTGATATTCAGTGAGGTGATGGTTCAAGGTATATGCGACGTAGTCCACGGACGGGTTGCCGGCAAGTGCTGTAACGACCGGACCGAAGCCAAACGCACCGGTGATGGAAAGGATAGCACCGAACATCAGCTGCGGCTTCATGGAAGGCAGGGTGATGTACCAGAGCTCCTGCCAACGGTTCTTGACACCGTCGATGGCACCGGCTTCATAGAGGGACTTGTTGATGCCCTGGAGACCGGCGATAAAGGAAAGGAACGCGGTACCGAGGGACATCCACAGCGCGACGATGATACACAGCGGCATAACGTATTTCGCGTTCTGGAACCAGAGGATCGGCTCATCGATGAAACCGAGCTTCATGAGGATACCGTTCGCCCAGCCGTATGCGTCGGAGGAGAACAGGGTCGCCCAGATCAGGTACACGTTACCGGAGATGGACGGCGCGTAGAAGATCAGGGTTACGACTGCGCGGATCTTCGGAGACAGCTCGTTGATGAACCATGCGACTACGAAGGAAAGGATGTAGGACACAGGTCCGGTGATTGCCGCGAAGATCAGGGTGTTTTTCAGAGCGGTGATGAACAATTCGTCATCGAGGAACAGGGTGATGTAGTTGTCCATGAAGATGAACTTCGGCCACTCCAGCATATTGAAGGAGGTGAAGCTCAGCACCAGGGAGAGAAAGACGGGAATGATGGTGAATAAGAAGAACAGGATCATAAACGGCGCGATCATGAAGTATGCCGTTTTGTTCTTCCGCACGAGAAACCATGTCCATTCCGCTTTTGTCATCTCATGGCGGGTCTTGACTTGCTTTTCGGTATTCTTAGACATATACGCTCTCCTTTACGAAAATTCTTGCCGGATGCTATATAATAATGTAGGTTTTATCCTCCGGCGGAGAAGTGCAGACACTTTGGGACGCCATCCGGCGCGGGCTGTTCTGTCGATTTCCCGATGGACGGGACTTCGTGCAGATACAGACCAGCCGGAGAGCGTTTCCTTTGCATCGCCACTTGCATCCGGGGAGCTTTTCACTCCACCGGACACAGTGCTGGGGTCAAACGAGATCAGTCGAGGTAGGATTCGAGCGCGTCGGCAGCATCATTCAGGTAGCGAACGATCTGGACGGTCGTCTCGTCGGATGCGGTGAGAGAAGAAGCGGCGGCGCGGATTTCATCGATATCCTTGTTATCACATGCGGTGATGACTGCGTCGTACTGACCGCTGTTCTCGCCGATGAGCTCCAGCACCTGGCTGATTCTCTTGTCCGCGAGCGTAGAACCGATAGGCAGGATCTCCAGCTCGAACTCGGTTCTCTTCCGGTTGATTTCCTTATTGATGGTATTGATGTACTGCAAGAGGGAATCTACCGGGTCTGCATGGTTGTTGTACGCGTCTAAGAACGCGAAGTTGGTATAACGGGCGAGGATGTAGTTGCCGGGGTACTGCGGAACGGCTGCGAGATTATCCATCTGCTTCTTCAACTGATTGTACTCGCGGGACGTCCACGGCAGTTCTTCGAGAGCGGCTTTGTTTGCGGTTGTGTTCTTTGCCGCATCACCAAGGATGGCAACGAGCTCGTTGGAGTAGTCCACCTGGAACTGGGTATCGGTGTACCACTTCATGAATTCCCAGGAGGAGGCGGGATCCTTGGTACCGGACATCATAACGAGTGCGCCGGTAGAGGACATGGTCAAGTTGTTGATGTTGCCGTTTTCGTCTACCGTGCCGGGTACAGGACCGAATTCCCACAGACCCGCGATTTCCGTACCGAAGATAACGACGTTGTTGTATTCGCTGTACGGACGGATGGCGATGGGCATTTCACCGGTCTTGAAACGGTTTGCGAAGTCGTAGGTGTACGGCAGGGAGTACTGCGTGAACATATCGCACATGATCTCGAACGCTTCCAGGGACTTGTTGGAGTCAAGGTTGATACGCATACCGTCGTCCGCCCAGAGATCCTCATTCATCTGATACATGAAGGTCTGGTAGTCGGCGGTAAGACCGATCTCCATGTTGTTGAACTGGAGAACCGGCACCATGGACAACAGCTCATCCCACGTCTTCGGCACATCCAGACCAAGGTCTGCGAGAATGTCGGTGCGGTAGAACATCATGTTCCAGGTCTGCGTAGACGGGAGTCCGTAGGTCTTGCCGTAGAGGGTGATCGGGATCATCGCGGCTTCGGTGAATCTCTGCTCTACCTCGTGGAAGTCGGAGAAGATCTCACGCATTTGTGCGTTGTAGGCTTTGGTTTCCTCATCCGCATCCGCTTCATCCTCGTATGCTTCCGGGTTGACGGCAAGGACTGCATGGCGGATTGCGTACTGGATCGGGTCGGCACCCGCACCGTCGAGGGCTACATCCGGGCCAACGCCGGCAAGCACGGACGGAAGCAGGGTATCCGCGGAGACGAGCTTCAGGGCAACGTCTACATTGGAGTTCGGAACGAACTGGTTATCGATCAGGTTCCGGATGATCTGCGCCTGGTCACGACCGGTTGTAACCCATACTTCAATGGACTTATCGGAAGCCTGTTCGGAAGTAGAGCCGCCGAGTGAGTTATAGTCGGTGTAGAAGGAGCCGATGAACTGCTTCATTTCGTGTGCGAACGCCTGGAAGAAGTTTGCCTCTGCCTTCGGCTTATCCGCGGATGCGGGCTGCACCAGAATGTAGTCGATTTCCAGCGGCTGCTTGGTAACGGTATTGAGCCATGTACCGAGCGTACCGATATTGGACTTCAGGTTGGAGAGGTTCGGCGCGATTTCATCCTCATCGGTACCCATTCTCTCAAGGAGACGGGCGATGGTCGCCAGCGTTGCGGAGTTTTCACTCTTTACGTCTGCGGTGGATTCGATGTAGGAGATGACGTCGTTCAGGTTGATGGACTGAATCACGAGGTCCTCCACAACGTTCGGCATAACGCGTCCGAAGCCGTAGTCACGATAGGAGTCCGGAGACGCGCCGGTCAGCTTCAGGATTTCGAGATAGTCGTCGTTGATGGAGTCCATGATCTCGTTGACCTGACGGATGGTGTCGCCCATTTCGCCGAGCGTTACTTCCAGGCGCATGGTGTGCTCACCGGGCTCCAGATAGAACTGGAAGGTATCCGCGCCATTGCCGGCAGCAGCGACCTGCCATTCGGTGCCGTAGTTGAATTTCGCGTAGTTGGCTTCTTCAAACGGAACCTCGCCGTCGATGTAGATCTTCCGGGATACGTACATACCGGACAGCTCATTCTGACGGAAGCGGAACACCATCTCATAGAGACCGGCGGACTCCACATTGAAGGTGTATTCCACCCACTGACCGACCTTCTGCCACTTTTCACCGCCGATCGTGTTCAGCATGATCTTGGTGTGATGCTGCGGCTCGGTGATGGCGGATTTCCGGTCGTAGATCGGGTATACGGTGTAGTCGGAGGTAGCAGACGGCGTTTCCGCGTCGAGGTGGATCGGGGAAGCGGTCGCCTCGGACTTACCGGAGATGTAATCCTCGTAAACGGGCTTATCCTCGTAAGGGTGGATCGTGATCGTCTGAATCGCCATCGGCTCACGGACGGATTCCAGGGTGATCGTGTTTTCGCCGGCTTCGAGGTAGAACTCAAACGGGTTTGCATAATAGCCGTTGGAGTCGATGAATTCGTAATTCGACCATACGTGTTCGACGTGGGAGTTGGGACGCAGCTCGTTGCCGTTGGAGTCGATCTCAAATCTGCCGTCGATGTAGTCGTTGATCCAAGTCTTCTTCATCAGCAGGTAACGCGCTTCGGAGAAGGGAACCTTGTCGTTTATGTAGAGCATCCGCTCGATGGAGTTTGTCTTATTGGAAGTGGACGTGTAGTCGATGCCGATCGCGTACAGACCGGTTTCCGGAATGTTGACCTTCCACGTGACCTTGCCGTCGTCCTGCATCACAAGGCTTTGTCCGCTCTTGCCGTTGTAGTTCGATTCGACCGAAACGGTAGCGGTGGTGGATTCAGCAACATAATCCGTCGCGTCGATCGTAACGGACTTCGTTCCTCGCTTCGCATCCGCGTGCTGCTCCTTGTACGCAGCGTAAGAGATGGAAGACAGGGATTCGCTGATCTCCTGCAAAGTCGTCTTCGTATTGGTGTTTGTGGTGGCGGCGGTATCTTCTCCGGCGGCCATTACAGCCGTCTGTGCGGTACCGAGAGCCATCAGAAGCGACAGAGCAAGACAAGTCAACTTTTTGCTTGTGGGTTTTCTCATATAACCTTCCTCCTGCTTGTTTTTGGGACTTTGGCAAAGGTTCGCTCCCGTACCGGATACTCCGGCAGTCTGGACCGTGTTTACGCCGCTGTCCGCCCTCACTTGGGGAATTTGATTCGTGCCTCCGCGCGTGATATTGCCGCCGCGAGTGCCTATATAATAGGTAGACTTCCGACACCGCCATCCGCTGAGACATCGCACCATCGACAAGGAATCTGCATCCCGCCGGACGAATCATTCCGCCATTCGTCAGACAAGCCGCATCCGCCCTTCGATTGCACCACAGAGGTGCCCGGTGCGTAGCATAGATACGGAGGCGCAAACAAATTGCTCCGGACAGCTTTTTTTCTTCTGAAACGAATACATTCACCGTATTCCTTGCGGAGATTCCGCGCGTTCCACGTTCTTTTTGCCGCCAATCGTCCATCGGTAAACGGAACCCGATCGATTTTTAGCGCGCAAAGTCCCCATGGTCACGCCGTCTCACCGCCTTCAGACGAAAAAAAGGCATCCGAGCAGCATTGCGTCCCAAGTACCGGGAGAGTTTCGCAGCTCCCGGATGCTCCCGATCCCGCACAGTGACCGTTTTGTGGTCGCTTTGTGACGGCGTCGGGCAGCATGAAAGCCGCAAACTGGTCTCCCCCCGTATTTATTATGCCATAATCATAGCATAAACGCACAAAATTGTCAAGCGTTATCCCAGCGGCGCGTGTGAAATTTGGTATGTATCCTGTTTTTCCCGCGGCGGTTTTTCGGGTTTGTGAAAAGATTCGGTCCGAAAACCGTTTTTCCGCCACATCCGCGTCATATTTTCGCCTCCATCTGTGCGTAAATTCTTTTTACATCATTTGCCTGTTTCGCGTGTATATTATGGATTTTTTTGCCGTTTTTATTCGTTTTTGAAGCACTTCAAAAGCTTGCAATTCACATTTCGTCAGCCTTCTTTACCTGCTGCCGGAAGCATCTGGAAATCGCAATTTTCCCGCGACTCCATTTTCGCACATCCGTTTCCGGTCATTCTGCACATTTTTTCAGCACTTTTTTCTACATCACGAAAAATTGCACAAAATTTCAGAAAACTGTCGCACAGCGTGCGTTTTGCCGGTTTTCATTCCCATGACAGCTGTCATGATTGGGTGATTCTGGCATTTCGCTCTCTTTCTTCCATTTCTGACACAAATTCTACAGGCCGCGAACGTCCCCGCGCACCTCCCTCTCACCATGCGGTCATGCGTCTGCCAATCGCCGCACATGGCGCTCCAGCAGCGCCGCAGCACGCTCCACCTCCGCCGCCGTATTGCCGCTTCCAAACGACAGACGGATCATGGTGCGCGCAAGCTCCGGGGGGTATCCCATGGCAAGAAGGACCGCGGACGGCTCCGTACTCCCGCTGTGACAGGCAGCCCCCGGCGATACCGCCAAGCCCGCCATGGCGAGGGAGAGTGCGAGGTTTTCCCCGGTCACACCGCGCGCAGCCAGAGACGGAAACACAAGGCAGTGGATCCCTCCGATCCGTTCCGCCGTCTCTCCGGGGAGAAGCAGATCCGGGATCGCCGCGCGCAGTCTTTCCTCCAGCCGCCGTCCGCTCTCGTACACCGCAGAGAGATCCCGCCGCTCCGATACCGCAGAGGCAAATGCCGCCGCCAGTGGGAACGATTCCGTGCCGCCGCGCACACCGGATTCCTGCCCGCCGCCCGTGATGGGGGAATACTGTGCCAGATCGCTGCGCAAATACAGAAGTCCGATCCCGAGCGGTCCGCCGCATTTGTGTGCTGCCGCAGCCAGGCCATCCACGCAAGGGGTGATCGCGGCAGGAGTGCGATGCGGTGCATATGCCACAGCGTCCGTGAAGAAATAAGCGTCGTGTGCATGGGCAAAATCGGCAAGCGCACCAATCGGCATGACGACCCCGGTCTCGTTTTGCGCCGCCAGTACGGTACACAGCCCGGTATCCGCTGTCCAGACCGACGCGACAGAATCCACAGTGACGGTGCCGTTTTTGGCAGGCGGTGCGACACGGATCGAGAAGCCCTCCCTTGCCAGTGTATCACAGGCAGCGACCACAGCGGGATGCTCTGCGGCGGAACGAACGATGGTGCGCTTTCCCCGCTCTGCCGCAGCGTGGGCGAGGGTATGGAGGGCAATGTAGTCGGATTCGGTGCCGCCGGAGGTAAAATAGACCTCCTCACAGGGAACGCCACACCAGACGGCGAGAGCGCAACGTGCATCGGACAAAACGGCGGCGGCGCGTTCTCCAAACGGATGGAGAGAGGAGGGATTGCCATAGCTCCCATCGTCCGCGAGAAGGCGGAACAGGGTATCGCGCGCTGCGGTACACAGCGGGGCATGGGCGGCATAATCGGCGTAAATCATGGATAAACGACCTTTCGGGGAGAGATTTCCTACCCATTATATACGATTTTTGCGGAAAGTGCAAGAGTGTGTGCAAAATCACCGTTTTCTGTCTGCTTGCGAAAACCGGAATTGTGGGGAAATCCTCTTTCCAAACGGAGCAAATGGTGCTATAATAGTACCTGTGCATTTTATGAAAAGAAGGGCTTCTACTATGACAACATTACTTGCCTTATCCATCGCCCTGTTCGCGGGACTGCTCATGTCCCGTCTGACGAAAATCTGGAACCTGCCTGCCGTGACCGCGTATCTGGTGGCAGGGATCCTGATCGGTCCGTTCTGCCTCGGGCGGCTGGGTCTGACGGGCATTGGCTTTATCTCCATGGACGATGTGGGAAAATACGACATCATCTGCGACACCGCGCTCGGCTTTATCGCGTTCGCGATGGGCAACGAATTCCGGCTGGAGGATCTGCGCAAGACCGGCAAGCAGTCGATCGTGATCGCGATATTCCAGGCGATGGTCGCGACGATCTTCGTGGACGTGGTGCTGATCGCGATGCACTTCATGATGCCGGACAAGCTGTCCCTGTCCGCGGCGATCACGCTGGGCGCGGTGGCTACGGCTACGGCTCCCGCTGCGACACTGATGGTAGTCAAGCAGTACAAGGCGGAGGGACCGCTCACGAAGGTACTCCTTCCGGTCGTTGCGCTGGACGATGTGGTGGGACTGATCGTTTTCGCGATCTCGTTCGGCATTGCCAAGGCACTCGAAAACGGTCACATGGATCTCGTATCCGTGATCGCGGATCCGCTGATTGAGGTATTCGCGTCGCTGGTGCTCGGTGCCGTACTCGGCTATCTCTTCCACTTCACGGAGCAGTTCTTCTATTCCCGCAGCAAGCGCATGAGCATTTCCGTGACATATGTTCTCTTAGCGGTCGCCCTCTCGCAGTTGACCTTCCGGATCGGCGCGGTGACGGTCGGCTTCTCTTCCCTGCTCGTATGCATGGCATTGGGCACGGTATTCTGCAATCTGTGTCCGTTCTCCGCAGAGCTGATGGATCGTGTGGATCGCTGGACCGGTCCGCTGATGGTGCTGTTCTTCGTGCTGAGCGGCGCGGGGCTGGACTTTGACGTATTCTCCGATCCGGCGATCATTCTCGTCGGCGTGGTCTACATTCTCTTCCGTTCCATCGGCAAGATCAGCGGCGCCGCGGTTTCCTCGAAATTCATGCACTGCGAGCCGACGGTTCAGAAGTATCTCGGCATCACGCTTCTTCCGCAGGCAGGCGTATCCCTTGGTATGTCCCTGACCGCAATGTCCCTGGGCGCGCCCGGTCTGATCATCCGCAACGTCGCCCTCTTCGCCGTCCTCGTCTATGAGCTGGTCGGGCCTCTCCTGACCCGCATCGCGCTCGACAAGGCAGGCGAGATCCCCGCAAAGCCCATTACAGAGCGGGAGGCAGCCAAGTCCGCCAAGTAAGCGGATTGCCGTGCGGTACGCTTCGTGCGGTGAATTTGTCTGTTCCATAGAAAAAGCCGTCGGTTGTGCTTTGAAACACTTCCGGCGGCTTTTGTGATTCCTTTGGAAAAACGCGGAGAGGTCACGCGGCGATCACCGGCGATTTTTCCTGTCCGAGAGTACCAGCTCCATCATTGCGGCAAGGCGCGCAGATCAGACTCCAGCTGGGAGAATTTGGATTCGATCTTGGGCATTTTGGCTTCGATATCGGAGGCATAGGTGAAGCTGCCGCGTTCGATCATGGACTGATAGATCGCTCCCATCGGGGACCATGCAAAATCGACCGCCCAGTCCCAGCTTTTTGCGGCGAAGGTCAGATCCAGCATCTCGACGGATTCCGCGTCGCGCACGTATTTGGTGGAGAACAGCACATCATAGAAGGCACTGTGCAGCGTATCCGTAGAGAGTGCGGCAAGTGCATCCAGGACAATGCCGGAGGTCTCCGGATCGGCCGCGGTCACAGGAATGCCGACACCGGTTGCCCCGCCATGGGAGATGTACGCCCCATAGGACGGCTGCGCTTCCGTGTATTTCGGCAGAGGTACGATCCCGAATGCATCCTCCATATCGCGCAGAAGCTCCAGGAAAAAGAGCTGCGCCGAATAGTAGAGACAACGCCCCTCCGTGAATGGCGAGCAGTCCAGATTCGGTGCCTCCGGAGATCCCACCTGATCCACGCAGAAAAACTGGAACAGATACTCCACCACCCGGAACAACGCCTCGTCCTGCACGTGCAGCACCAGATGCGCACCGTCGGACGTGACCATGCGCTGCCCCAGTGGATAGAGCCAGTGCTTGATGTGATCGTTCACCTCCAGAACGCCCCACTGATCCGTCATATCGTACACGCCGTCGCCATTCAGGTCCACCTTGACCGCCAGAGCCTGTTCGCGCAGTACATCGATCGTCCACGTACCGTTCTTCACACGCTCATAGGGCAGGTCAAAATTGTATGCCTTCAGGAGATCCTTATTGAAAAACAGCACCTGCGTCGCGTAGTCGTCCCCGATGTTCACATCGCCGCACAGCCAGTACAGCCGATCGTCAAAGGTGAAGGTCGCGATCTCGTCCGCATCCCACCAACGATCCGACAGATGCAGCGTCGTGATGTTCTGCGTGTTCAGATAATCCCCCTTGAGCGTATCGCTGCCCAATACCGATACCGCGTTCAGCGACAGATCATACGCGTTGTCCCCCGCCGTCGCGCTCTTGTGTACCACACGGGATACCACCGATGGTCCGCCCTCAAGCTGGCAGTTGAGCGACAGATTGAGAAGCCCCTCCAGCGCGATCTTCCGATTGAAAAGACTGTCGTTGACCACCTCTCCGGTCAGCTCGTCCGCCGTCAGCTCGTTGAACCGCCCGCTGTATACGTGGTTTCCCGATGCCGACAGACCGACATACGTGAACGTCAGCCCGCCGAGAACCGTATCCGCATACCGCTCCGAGATGATCTCCGTCGCCGTAGGTTCCGGCGCGGTTTCCGATTCTTCTTCCGGCGACACCTCCGCTTCCGCCGAGATGACCCCCGTGTTCTCCCGCGTTTCCGCTGTCACACCGCTGCCGCACGCGGTCAAAAGGAGTGCAGCCAGCAACAGCGCGAATATTTGTTTTTTCATAATGTAAAATCCTCCCGCTGATACAAAACATACTGTTATGATACAGGAAGCTCCGGCGATTTGCAAGGCACAAATCGTGCAAAATCGGAAACATGGCGGAAGATTCGTGCCGGTTCTGCCCGCCCTCTGCGGCAAAAAAGGAGGAACCGCTGCGGTCCCCCCTCTTTTTCTTCATTTTTCGTTTCTCCGCGTCGTCGGAGCGTTTATTTGCCCAGTACCGCAGCACCGATGATGCCTGCGTCGTTGCCCAGCTTGGCGATGAGGATCTGTGTGCGCGGGGTGCCTTCTCTCGTATAGGTTTCGCCCCAGACCTTTTCGAGCAGCGGCTTCATGAGGTAATCGCCCTCATTGCATACGCCGCCGCCGATGGACAGCACGTTCGGCTGGAAAATGTTGATCATATTGACAATGCCGCAGGAGAGATAGCTGATGTATTCGTCCACGACTGCCGCGCCGACCTCGTCGCCCTGCTTCATGGCGTTGAAGGCGGTACGTGCGCTGACCTTGGAAAGATCGCCGCCGATCATGTCGTCCATGATCGTCTTTTTGCCTGCCGCTCTTGCTTCTACGATGTAATCCTTCGTGATGTTGACCAGACCCGTAGCGGAGCTGTATGCCTCCCAGCAGCCCTTTCTGCCGCAGGAGCACTGTCTGCCGTCCTTCTGGATGACGACGTGACCCAGCTCGGCACCCGCGAAATTGAAGCCGGTGTAGACCTTGCCGTCGATGATGATACCACCGCCGACGCCCGTGCCGAGGGTGATCATCACGGAGATGGGCGCACCGGCAGCAACACCCGCGATCGCCTCTGCCTTAGCAGCCGCGTTTGCGTCGTTTTCGATGTAGACCTTCTTGCCGTCCAGCTGTGCGGAGAGCCGGTCTGCAAGGGGATACTGCAGGAAGGGGATGTTGTTCGCGTATTCGACCACACCGGTCACATTGTTCGCGGTACCGGGGGTAGCCACGCCGACGGATTCGATGTCCGCAAGGGTCAGTCCCTCTTCCGCGATGAGCTTTCTGCAAAGAGCCGCCATATCCGCGATGATGGGATCCGCGCCGCGCTCCGGTTTGGTGGGTACGCTGCCCTTTCTGACGATTTCATACTTTTCGTTGACGATGCCGATGGCGATATTGGTGCCGCCGAGATCCACGCCGATTGTATACATAGTAAATCCTGCCTTTCGTAATTTGCGCATGGTACCGATCCGAGCGAACGCTTTACCACGCGCGGTTGTCCATACGCTATCATTATAATAAAAAACGCGCATTTTGTCAACGGCTTTTCGGTATATTTCCGCATATTCCGCGCAGGTGTGCGAAAATTCGCTTCGACAAATCGTTGAAAAGTTGCACCGATGTGGCACACAGTTCATAAATCTGTGGTATAATGAAGCAAATGACAGGAAAGCGGTGCGGCAGTATGCGATTTGAGAATTACATCTGGGATTTTGACGGAACCCTGTGCGACAGCTATCCGCACACGACGATGCAGTTTCTGCGCGCGATGGGGTGGGGCATGGAACGGTACGATGAGGTATTCCGCCGTCTCCAGGTGACGTGGCTGCACGCGATGGAGTACTACCACATGAACGAAGCGGAGGAGCGTGCGTTCCGTGCGGCGGCAAACAGCTTTGCGGTGGATCCGTATCCGACGCTGTTTCCCGGCTGTCGTGCGGTTTTGACGGCGATTCGGGAAAATGGCGGGCGCAACTTCCTTTACACGCTGCGCGATCGGGAATCGGTGCGTTTCTTAGCGTCGGCGGGGGTGCTGGACTGCTTCGACGGCTATGTCACGAAGGAAAATCACTTTCCCGGCAAGCCCGATCCAACGGCGGTGCGCTATCTCATGGACACGTACCACCTCGATCCGCGGAAAACGGTGATGATCGGCGACCGCGAGCTGGACGGTGACAGCGGTAAAAACGCCGGGTGCGCAGGCTGTCTCCTGACCTTTCTCACGAAAAACGCAGACGGCGACGATCCGCTTGCCGTGACCCATCAGGATTACGGCGCGGGGAGCTTTGCCGCATTTGCCGAGACCATGGGGATCGAATGGCGCGGGGAAACCGGCTTTTGAAAAAGGAGAATCGATGATGAAGAAATCCACAGTTCGTATGCTGTCGGCAGCGGCGGTGATTTTGCCGGTGGTGGTATTGTCGTGCGCGTGTGCGATGGTCCAGATGCTGCTGTCCAACGTACCGTCGGCGGCGGTGGCGGGCGTGATCGGGCTTGTCATATATGTGATCTGGGCGGGCGGCATTGTCCTGACGATCGTTCGTCGTCTGCGCGGCGCCTCCCTCACCCTGTCGCTCCTTTTGCTCTGTTCCCTCGCCCTGTTTGCCCTCGCGTATGCCATGGACTACGGCTTATTTTCGATGCAGGAAACGCTCTGGACGGTCGGGCGGCTCTGCGGAAGTCCGATGTACATTCTGACGGATGGCATCGAAAAGCTCTCCGGGATGCAGAACGGCGCGGCTGCGATACTGTCCGCTCTGGCGTATCTCCTGCCGTGCATTGCCGGGACTGCGTATGCGGCAGGGCGGGACAAGCGATAAAGCGACAGACAGGCATAGCACGGATTGCAGGCTGTTTTTGCGCGGAAAACACACCTATGCGCGCCTTCCACGTAAAAACAAGGTGTGCGGGCGCATTCTATAATCCAAAAAGGCGGTATCTCCGATGGATGGAGGTGCCGCCTTCTGTATTGCCGTCATCCGTCTCCGCCTACGCTTCTCCCTTTTCTGTGCATCCGCCATGCAATGTGCAGCAATCCCTGCTCTGTCGTCCCGTTCTATCCCGCTGTCCCGCCGCATATACTGTTCCAAACCAATGTAAAATCGGAGGAAAGCCATATGGGTGAGCAGTGGATGAGTGTATCGCGGGGGTCGCGCACGGAAACCGTGGAGGTATCGGAGGATTTTTCCCTGCCGGATTATGTGCCGGAGGTGCGCCGGGTGCTGGGAGTCGTGCGTGACGCAACGGCGGACAATGGATTCCGGGACGGAGCGACGTATTTGCAGGAGGGAAACGTCTGCTACACGGTGTTCTATCTGGGTGAGGACGGGCAGGTCACGTCGGTACCGCTGTCGTCGGCGTACAGTGCGAAGGTGCCGCTGCCGGAGGATTTCGCCGCGGAGGACGGCTTTGTGATCGTCTGGGATCTCGAAAATGTATCCTGCCGGGTAACGTCGCCGCGTCGGCTGTCCCTGTCCGCCCGGCTTCGGATGCAGTCCCTTGCAGCGGGGCGTGAGGACGCGTCGTGCAGACGGATCGGAGAGCATCCGGAAGCCATGGTGCTGCGGCGGGAGACTGTCCCGAACGTGCGGCTGTCCACGGCACGCCATACGGCGTCTGCGGAAGGAAATCTGCGGGAACGGGAGGGTGTGACGATCGCGGGGGCATCCGGGAATGTATGCGTGCAGGATGTCAAGCCGCAGCCGGGAGGAGGGCTCCGTGTAACCGGGGAGGTATCGGTGCTGCTCCTTGCCCGGGACGAGAACGGGGAGCCGTATCCGATCCGCTGCCGCGCCGCCATGGAGGAGGTGATCCCGCAGCGCACCGGGACGGAATCCGGCACAGCCACCGCCTATGCGCATCCGGCATCGCTCGTCGTGGACTGCGGTGCGGATGGCGCGATCACATGGCACATGGAGTACGACCTGCACGCGGTATCGGTACAGTCGGGCGAATCGGAGGTGGATGTGGACGGCTACAGCACCGTCGCAGCGGAGGAACCCGGTGTGCGTGAGGTGACGGCACTGCTCCCGGGGGCAGTTCTCTGCGGACGTGTGACGGTATCGGGCGAGAAAGTGGTATCCGGCGCGGCGGGCGAATTTGTCTACGGCTTTGGCAGGGGACAGATCGATCGGGTGGAATCGTCCGGCGGCAGACTCGTCTGCATCGGCACTGTGACGGTGGCGGTCTTTCTGCACGGTGAGGAATGGGTGGTGGAGGAATGCACCCTGCCGCTCCGCTACGAGACAAACGGCGTCACTCTGCAAGCCGGGGATCCGATACCGCTTGTACACGTGACGATCTGCGATGTGAGCTGCCGCATGGACGGGGAAGCACTCCGGATCACGACCGAGGCTGCCATAGACGGGATCGTATGTGCGCAGTCCCCGCGCACACTCCTCTCGACGTTGACCGCCGCCGCACCGCTCCCGCCGAAAAAGCCGCACGTGACCATCTGTGTCCCCGCTCCCGGTGAATCCGCCTGGGACATCCGGAAATCCCACCGCGCCGGAGACGTACTGGAGATGGGCGGACGGTATGTGATCGCGGAATAAACGCTGCCTGTCCAAACTCCCAGGGAAAGCCATTCTGCTGTACAATTCTCTGTATTGCCGGTACGCCCTGGGAGTTTGGCTGTCACAAACGATCATACCCTGTCCGATCTTGTTTCTATTTCCATTTTTGAGGACGACGGACAGGTATACATTCTCTTCTTCACGTCAGATGAATGTTATATAGGACCATCACAGGATGCCGCTACAAACGAAATCATTAAGATGCGAATATTTGCGTAAAGGAGACTTCAGAAACACGCCCCGCCCTCTCCGTATCCGAACGCCTTCCGTTTTCGTTTCATTTTCTCCGTATGCTCTTGACAATATCGCCGCATTCCAGTATACTGTTTCTACAGCATATCGTGCGAAGGGATGTGGGCGAGC
>USGH01000018.1 GCA_900554225.1 uncultured Eubacteriales bacterium
TTCTGGCAAAGCCGCGTCACATATCCGGACCGTCTGCGGTGATGTCCTCGTTGATGTAGGAGTAGTCCGGCGCGTAGACATACCCGTCCTCCGGCGTCCATTCCCACGTCAGATAGGTCTCCGTGGAGGGCTCCAGAGTCAGCTCGATGGTCAGTACATCGTCGTAGCCGTCGTCGTTCGTATCGGTGGAGCGCACACAGCCGTACCCGTCGCGCGCATTCTTGAACTCGTCCTCATATCCGGCAGGGAACGCGGCGCGGTCGTATTCGGTATGGGTGTCGTCGTCATGATAGAGCACCACGCCATTCTCATCGACACAGACGCAGACCGACTGGGTGACACTGTCACGGGTGATCCTGATGGTTTCCAGAACCGTTCCGTCGGTACGCCAGTCCGCACCGGCGACGTCGTCCTCCTTCCGGCAGGCGGCGAGGGGCAGAGCGAGTGCCAGACAGAGGAATGCTGCAAAGATTCTCTTCTTCTTCATATTATGAATTTCCTTTCCGTTCGGGATAGCGTTCCTGCAAACGCAGGATGTGCTGCATCCATCCGTTGCAGGCGGGGATTTCCTTATCCGACGCCTTCCGTTCTTTCAAAGGTGATGCCTTCCTCTCCCCAGAGGAGAATGCCTTTGTCAAATTCAAAGACGCGGTAGCTGGTGTCGTCGTATTCCGTGGAGTACGCGTAATAGGTGGTGATCTCGGTGTCGGAGGCGACCAGATACCCGCTGTCCACTGCGTAGGCTTCGGCATCTCCATCGTCGCGCTCAAAGTAGGTCCAGTTTCCCTCCGTGTCCAGAACGAGGAACACGCTTGCGGACAGGTCGCCGTTGAGGTAGTATTCTCCGGCAAGCTCCGGAATCGGCGTCAGATAGTCCGCGATGTTGATCTCCTCGTCGCTGCCGTCGTACATCGGGGAGAAGTAGCCGTACATGGAGAAATAGATCCGTCCGTCCTCCAATTCCTCAAATACACAGCCCGTGCCGTCCGTGTCGTAGGCATATACGGTCTGATCCGCGTCGTCATAGCCAAACCAGCCGTCGATCTGTCCGTAATCGCCGTAGAGGGTGAAGGTGCTGTCATCCGGGCGGATCTCCAGATAATCCGTCTCTCCCACGGTATCCGGCAGCCACATCCCACCGAGGTGCGATACGTCGAGCTTCTGCACCTCCTCCGTATTGCTGCCGCCTCTTTCCGGCACGTCTCCGCCCAGACCATCGTTGGCCATGTCGATGGATTCCGTTTCCTCCGCGGTCTCGCCGTCCATATCGGCGTAATCCGCATCCATGCCGCAGGACATAAGCAGCGAGCAGACAACCAGCGCGGTGAGAAGCCATTTTGTCTTATTCATATGTATATTCCTTTCCCGGATGCCGGGGATACGCTGTGCCTATCGTGTTTATACGGAAAAACCGTATTTTCGGATTGCAGCAGGCGATAGAGAAGCAGCGTGATCCGGCTCCGTCTTCATTCGATCGTTTCCGCCATGGAGAGGATCTCATCATGACTCAGCTCTACTTCTCCGGCAGACAAAGCACCGAAGCGCACGAAGATCCCCTCCGTCGCGGCACTGTTCCAGGTCGCGGCATCTGTAAGCGGATGAAACCGGAGCTTGTGCAAATGCGGCTTCATGTCGAGAAACAGGCGGCTGCCGGATACGTATTCGATTTCCAGAATGTAGCCGTCGTGCGGCCTGACTGCCGAGATATATTTCCGATACACGTTTGCACCTCCCTGCATGCGGATAGACAGGCGTATTTCTGTACGGCTATAGTATACGCCATTGCAGGGGAAAAGGGTAGTTAACCAAAGGTTAGGGAACGTGGATTTTCGGTTGCTTTTGTATGGCGGAGCATCCCTATTTTCCGTTCTTTGCTTCGCCGAGCATTGCGATCAGTGTGCGTCTTTTGGTATTTCCGGTCAGCCCCAGCTTTGTGTAGATGGCGTTGCCGTACTGCTTGACGGTGCCCTCTGTGAGATATAGCCGTTCGGCGATCTCCCGGTTCGACAGCCGCGCGCCGATCATGCGGACGATCTCCCGTTCCCGATTGGTCAGAACGGCAAAAGCATCGGGCAATGCTTCTTTGATCATGGGCTCTTGCCGCCTGTGGTCATGGATAGCCCTTGCCTTGTCGAGAAACGCCTTTGTGTCTGCGGCGCACCGGGATCGCTCTCCGTCGAGAATGGCGGCTATATACCGGTAATTCTCGCAGAACGGCATGACCAGTCCGTCCGGCAGCGCATCCCGGATCGCTTCCTCCACCAGAGTGCGCGCCTCGCTCCGTTTGCCAAGCATTTCGTATGCCGCGGCGGTCTGGAGCCGGATGTGCAGCGCAACGGCGGCATAGTGCATATCCGCGCATCGCGCAAGCAGCTCCGCACTGCGGCCGATCACCGCCACCGGCTCCTCTGCGGCAAGATAGACCTGGTTTTCGATCATCTCCATCATCGGACGGCAGGGAGCGAGAAAATGCACCGTGTCGAGCCGATGCTCCCGGAACAGAGCGGGGATATGCTCCGGATCCTCCGCCACGGCACAGGTGTAAGCGCAGTCGGCATCGAAAATGTGCAGCCACATCCCGTCGCGCCCGCTGTGGTAGACGGCCCGTTTCGCGGCAGTATCCGGCACCGCCACCGCATCCGTGAACAGGGACAGACGGCGCGCCAGAAAATCACAGCATAAGCGCATATTCTCCTGCCCGGCACGGTCGATGGCGTTTTTCGCACCGGTCAGCGCAATCGCGGCATCCGCCAGATCGCCCCGCAGATATGCCGCTTCAGCTGCCATGACCATCTCCGCGCCATAGCCGTGACCGGACGTGATCCGATAGTAGTGCGGCATACATTCGCACATTTCCGCAAGCTCCGTGTCGAGCATACCCGGCGTGCGGTGGAACATCAGAAGAACCGAGGGGGAGCCGAAGGTCCAGCTGCCCTCGTTGCGGATACTCACGGCGGGGCGGTTCATCTGCGCGCTGGCACTGCGGTGGAGTCTGCTCATGGCGGAAATGTCGTTGTAGGCGAGAAAGCTCATGATAAGGTCGCATTCTCCGCGCAGATTGCCTGCTTCCTCCGCCTCCATGGACGGGTCTGCCGCCGCCTCCAGCAGAAGATCGCGCAGCCGCAGCATTTTCGGGATCTGCCGCCATGTGAACAGCCGCCGCATCAGCACGAGCAGAGAAGCCGGGTCGGATAACAGGATCTCCCGTGGACACTGCTCCAGAAAATCGAGCACCTCCGAAGGCTTCAGTGCGGCAAGCAGGATACCGGCGTCGAACCGGATCACCCGCAGCATATCGGCGTACCGTTCTCCCGTGCGATAGGCGGCAAGCGCGTGCAGATACTGCCCATGGTTCTCGTACCACGCGCCGTATCGTGCGGAATACCGCATTTTCGTCTCGGTCGGATAGGCGGCAAAGAGCCGTCGCGCGCATTCCTTCATCATGTGGTGGAAGCGATATACGATGCCGTCCGGGGTGCGGCTCCATGTGACAAAGGCATTCTGTGCCGTGAGGATCGCCAGCTGTTCGGCGGTATCGGGGGCACCTGTGATGTATTCCGCCATATCCGCGCCAAATTCGTCCGCGAGTCCCATAACGGCTAAGAAGCACCGGCGATCCTCCGGCAGCGGATCGAGCATTGCGGCAGAAAACATGCCGTAGATGTCCATTCCGTCATCCATGGCGTGCCCGGTATGCGCGGCACCGGTCAGCTGGAGATATACGGCGGCAAACCAGCCCTCCGTGGAATAGAGCAGCGATTCGATCTCTGCATCCGACAGCGGCACACCGCATCGCCCCGCATAGACGGACAGCTCCGTGTGATTGAGCCGCAGGAGATCCACGCCGATGTGCCACAGCCGGTTCCCGAGCCGCAGAATCTCCCCGCCCGGCAGAAAGAGATCCCGGCTTGCCACAATGAGGTGAACGTTGTCCGGCAGACGCATGGCAAGCAGTACAAGGAACATGGATACACGCGCTTCGGTCAAAAGATGAAAATCGTCGATGAAGATGTAGTACGGCACCGCTCCGGCAAGGCGATGGCAGATCTCATCACAGAGCAGACCTTCCCCCGCCGCGTCCACGGGACGTTCATACCCGTCGAGAAACGGCAGTCCCGCATAGGAAAACGCGCTTTGTACGCTTTTCCAGAGGATCGCCAGATTGTCCGAATACACGCTTATCCGGACGACGACGCACGGCTCGGTTTTCTGCCGCCCGTTGAGGTACCAGCTCACAGCGGTCGTTTTGCCGTATCCCATCGGCGCGACCACGGTGGTGAGCGTGTGATGGGAGATGTGCCGCAAGCCCTCCTGCAAACGCTCCGATATGTAGATTCCCGCTATGTCCTTACTCTGCTTTTGCTTTGCCATCTCTGCCTCCGGTTGTTCAGTATCTATAGTATACCTGAAATTTTTTGATTTGACAAGAGGAAACGCGCTTCTCACAGAACGATCATGCTTTTTTCATTGACAAGGGCGCATTGCTGTGGTATATTAACAGACGTTGCACAATATTGTATTTGCATCATGCTGTGCAAAAGCATTCGGACAGGTCGGATCGATGTGGATATTGTGCGGGGAGGTAAAAAATGGAAATAGGAACGGATCGACTCCTGCTGCGCGAAATGACGGTGGCGGATTATCCTGCGCTCTATGCGGTGCTTGCCGATTCCGACATTACGCGGCATTACCCGTATACCTTTGACGCGGACAGGGTGCGCCGGTGGATCGACGTGAATCTCGACCGGTATCAGACGTTTGGATTCGGACTCTGGGCGGTCACGCTGCGGGAAACCGGGGAGATGATCGGCGACTGCGGACTGACCATTCAGCGCATCCACGGCAGATTTTGTCCGGAGATCGGCTATCACATCGCACGCGCCCACCAGAGACAGGGCTATGCCGCGGAAGCCGCCCGCGCGGTTCGGGATTGGACCTTTACACATACGCCGTTTCAGCGCGTATATTCCTACATGACCGCGGACAACGAGCCGTCCCGCAAAACGGCAATGGCGGCAGGACTCTCTTTCGTGGAGACGTACACGGAGGACGGAGAGACCCATGCCGTCTACGCCCTGACACGACGGGATTGGTGCGCCATGCAGTAGGCTTCGGATTGCATATTGCATTTGTGTTGGAGGTGTGCTATACTAAAGCTGTCCAAAATCATAAAGCACAGGAGGATACAGCGATGGAATCGCACAAGACAGATCCGGCATTCATGGAACGGTTTGAACACTTTGTCAAAGAGGAAGTGGCGGTGGAGGAAGGACAGACCCTTGACGCGCCGACACGGTATCTTGCCATTCTCGCCACTCTGATCGGCTGCGGCGGCGTGGACGCGTATCGGGAGATTCTGCCGCAGGCTTTGGAAAACGGACTCACGCCGATCGCGGTCAAGGAGTGCGTGTACCAGGCGACGGATTATCTCGGCTACGGACGGATGCTGCCGTTTCTGAACGCGACAAACGAGGTCTTCTCCGACTGCGGGATCGCACTGCCCCTTGCCGATCAGACGACCACGACCCTTGCGGATCGGCTCGAAAAGGGGATCGCGGCGCAGGTGGCGATCTTCGGGGAACACATGAACGAAGCGTGGAAAAAGGGACACATCCAGCGTTGGCTCGCGGACAACTGTTTCGGCGATTACTACACCCGTACGGGGCTTTCTCTGCGCGAAAGAGAACTGATCACGTTCTGTTTTCTCATGGCGCAGGGCGGATGTGAGCCCCAGCTGATCGCGCACGCCAAAGGAAACATGCACATAGGCAACGACCGCGCGTTTCTCATCCGGGTGGTGTCACAGTGCCTGCCGTACATCGGGTATCCACGTAGCCTGAACGCGCTGTCCTGTATCGACAAGGCGGCGGTGGATAGTGCAGTCGAAAAGAGACCTGCCTTTGACGCGCGGATGGTCGGCAAATGGTACAAGGCGGAGATGGGTGAGACGATCCACATCTTCCCGGAGGATCCGCCGCGCATGAAAATGTCGTTTTCTACCTCCGGTCACTACAATTTCGAGCCGAACTGCGTCTATACGGACGGAGACGCGCTGTGCTGGGAGATCAACGACGAATATTACCGCATGGTGTATCGCGTCCGGTACGAGGATGGCAAATTGCGTGGCGTCTATACCCAATTCGGAAGGGAAACGCCGGTGGTATACGAACGCGTGTCGGATACGCCGGAGGATGGGGAATACCTGTACATTTCGCCAAACGAATATGTGCCGGGTAGAAAGACCACGCGCCGCGAGATTTTGACGGAATACGCGGAGTACGCACCGTGCGCCGCTGTCGTGCCGGAGACTACCTACGCGCTTGGCGGTCCGGCACCGGAGATCCTCTCCCAATATGACTACGCGTCGTATTTGGATGGAAAGAAAGGAGACGATCTGGTATTTGCCGCGCTGGCGTTTGTGTGCGATCATTTTTACCACAACGGTTCAATAGGATTGGGGAATGACCGTACCATCACGGGACTGATCCGCTTCTGCGAGACGCACGACGGGCGTATGAACTGCCGGGGACTGGCGATTTTGCTTGCCGCGATCCTCCGCTTACAGGGAATCCGTGCGCGCCACATTACCTGCAAGCCGTATGAGGAACCGTTTGACGACTGCCATGTGGTCGTGGACTGTGAGCTGCCATCCGGCGAACGCGTAATGCTCGATCCATCCAACCGCCTGTACTACACGGATACCGCGGGACGGTACGTATCCATAGAGCGGCTGCGCGAAATGTGTGTTTCCGGGGAAGCGCTTATCCCGAACGCGGACGCATCCTACAACGGCGGACCGTTTGACGCGGCGGAGAATCACAAATACATGACGAAAAACACGTTTCGTTTCAATCGCGGCACCAAATTTGCCGACGGCGTAGACGATCGCGGCGTTGATCTGATCCCGGCAAAATACGTGGAAAAGCAGAATACGCAGTGCGCGTATACCACCGATCCCGCAGCGTTCTGGCGAATGTAACGCTTCCACGGCAGTATCCCAGCAAAGAAAACGTCGGTGTGACAAAATCCTCCGGCGTTCTTTTTATTCCCTCTTGACAGACAACAGGTGTTGTGCTATACTATACGAACGAATGTTAGTTAGTGAGGTGGAGCTATGCGAAAAGAGGACACAAAGAGCAGGATTCTGGACGAGGCATTGACGCTATTTTCCATCCATGGCTACGATGCGGTGAGCGTGGGGGAGATCGCACAGGCTGTGGGGATCAAGGCACCGTCGCTGTACAACCATTTTGCGGGCAAGCAGGCGATTTTTGACGCGATTCTGCACGAAGTATCCGCGCAATACGAGGCGGAGACCGAAGCGCAGTCTGTGCATATTGAAAATGCCGAAGCGGATACCGACCTGTTTGCCGCCATCGACGCGGAGAAGCTTGCCGATAAGGTGTGTGCGCTGTTCTGCGGGGTGCTGCACGATGAGACACTGGGGAGATTTCGCCGGATGCTGACCATTGAGCAGTTCCGCACCCCGGAGCTGGCCGCACTGTATACAGGCCGGTTCGTGAACCGCATGACGGACTATCACCGGGAGCTGTTCCACAGACTCATCGTGCTCATTGAGGCGGATCCCGCGCTGCTGTCTCTCGCGTATGTGTCGCCGATTCTCGTGCTGCTCGGCATCTGCGACCGCCAACCAGAGCTGGAGGAGAGCTGTATCGAGAAGCTGCGCGCCCATGTGCGGCTGTTTTATCATACCTACAATCGGAAGAAAAGGGAGGAGAACCCATGAAGGCGATCGTGTATACATCCCAGACGGGCAGCGCGGCGGAATATGCAAGGCTGCTCGGCAAAGCGGTGGGACTGCCGGTCTATACGGTGTCGGAGGCGAAAAAGGCACTGGCTGTAGGCGACGAAATTCTCTATATCGGCTGGGTCATGGCAAGCGTGGTACAAGGGTATAAGGCATCCGCCGCACGGTATCGCGTTGCTGCCGTCTGCGCGGTGGGATTGTCGCCGGATCCCGGACAGAGCGCAGTGATCCGCGCCAAAACGGGCGTACCGGACAAGCTCCCGCTCTTTATGCTCCAGGGCAATTTTGCGCTGACCAGGCTGCACGGGATCCAGAAGCTGGTGATGAAAATGCTGCTCGCCTCCCTTGCCAAAACAGAAAAACGGACGGCGGAGGAGGAAGAGATGTACTGTGCCGTGCGCGACGGTGTGACTGCCGTGGCGGCGGATAAGCTCTGTCCGGTGCGCAAATGGTACGCGAAAACACAAAAACAGGAGGAGGGGACAACATGAAGTATTACGCAGAGATCCGGCTGCGCGACGGCAGAACGTGTATTTTGCGCCATGCGGAACCGACGGATGCAGAGGCGTTTTTGGCATATTTCCAAACGGCGCACGGCGAGACGGATTATCTGATGACGTATCCCGATGAGCCGATGCACACGGCAGAGGAGATGGCGGAGAAATTCACCGCAATGCGCGGCAGCCCGACGGATATGGAGATCTGCGCGTTTGTGGACGGGGTGCTTGTCGGTTCGGCGGGAAATCGCATCGTGTCGAATCGTGAAAAGGTGCGCCACAGAGCGGAGTTCGGCATCAGCATCCTGCGCGATTTCTGGGGACTGGGCATCGGCAATGCGCTCACCGGGGCGTCCATCGACTGTGCCCGGCAGGCGGGATTGGTGCAGCTGGAGCTCGATGTAGTGGCGGACAACACGCGTGCCGTCGCGCTCTACGAAAAGTACGGCTTCACGGAATACGGCAGAAATCCGCTTGGCTTTCGCACGCGAGAGGGAGAATGGCAGGAGCTACTATATATGCGACTCGTGCTGTGACAGGAAATACAGGACTGAGAGGGAGTGAACCTGATGAACGATATCATCTACCCGCGGCAGGGCGACACCGAGACGGTGTACCTGCAAAACGTCGTGAACGACGCGAACATAGAGGTAGGCGACTATACGATGTACAACGACTACGTCCGCGATCCGCGCGATTTTCAGAAAAACAATGTCCTCTACCACTATCCGGTAAACGGCGATAAGCTGAAAATCGGAAAATTCTGTTCCATCGCATGCGGCGCGAAGTTTATTTTCACCAGCGCAAACCACAAAATGGCGTCGCTTTCGACTTATCCGTTTCCGATTTTCTTTGCGGAATGGGGACTGGACGCAAAAAATATACGCGATGCCTGGGACAACAAGGGCGACATTGTCGTCGGCTCCGATGTGTGGATCGGCTATGAAGCGGTGATACTGTCCGGCGTCCATATCGGTGACGGAGCGATCATCGGTGCGCGCGCGGTGGTGACAAAGGACGTCGCGCCCTATACCATCGTCGGCGGCGTTCCGGCAAAACCGTTCCGCAGACGCTTTGACGACGAAACGATCGAGAAGCTGGAGTCCTTGCGCTGGTGGGACTGGGACGCGGAGAAAATCCGTGCGTGCATCCCGGCGATCCAGAGCGGAGACATCGCGGCATTGGAGGAAATTGCATGCGTGCACCGGTAAAGGTCGATCCGTCCGCAACAACCCGCGCGTCCGCCTTTGCGCTTTGGATGGGCGCGCCGAATCCGATGGTGACGTTTCTGAAGACGCTCGACGTGACAAATCTACTCAGGCAGAGCAGGAGAACCGGAAAAAAGTTCAACATGCTCATGTGCTACTGCGTCGGCAAAGCGGCAGCCGCGGTAAAGGAGTTTTATCTGTTGCCCGTCGGTGGAGAGCTGTATCGATACGACGCGCTGGCGGTGAACACCATTGTGAAAAACAAAACCGGCGAGGTATCCTCCTGCGACATGCCGTTTACGGACGAGCTCGCGCAGTTTGAGAAGGAATATCTGACGCTGACGAAAATGGTTGCGGAGACGTGCGTAGATCACGATCTGCCGGAGCATATGGTGATCGGCACCTCCGCCATCATCGACACGGAAATCGATGGCGCGGTCGGTATGAACAGCGGGATTTTCAACAATCCGTTCCTCATATGGGGCAAATACCGCCGCGGATTCCGGAAAACGATATTGCCGCTGTCCTACCAGTTCCACCATACGCAAATGGACGGCGCGCACGCGGGACGGTTTCTGGCACTGCTGCAGGAGAATATCCGCTCTCTGCGCGTTCCACGGTGACAGCCATGACGAAAAACTGCATTCTCATCATCGACGATGACACGGCGATCGGCAATCTGGAGGAAGAGGTGCTGCAAAGGGCAGGATATGACACGGCGCGTGCGTATTCCGGAACCGAAGCGATCTTATGGTTGCGCGAGCATCGACCGGCACTCGTTTTACTCGATCTCATGCTGCCGGGTCTTGCCGGAGAGGACGTGCTGAAAGAAATTTCCGCCATTCCCGTGATCGTGGTCAGCGCCAAAGCGGCGGAGGACAGAGTAGCGCTCCTCACCGGCGGCGCCGTGGACTATCTCACCAAGCCGTTTGACACAAAGGAGCTTGTCGCGCGCGTTGCCCTGCGTCTGCGGGAACACGTACAGACAGCGGAAACATACACATTGGGGGATCTTTCCCTCGACACCGTCACGCGCACCGTCTCCGTACTGGATACACCGGTATCGCTGACCCGTACGGAATACGCGCTTCTCAAGCTCTTTATGCGCAACCCCGGTCAGGTGCTCGCGAAATCTGTACTCCTGGGCAGGATTGCGGACGACACGCCGGACTGTACGGAAAGCTCGCTGAAAACGCATATCAGCCATCTGCGGACGAAGCTGCGCGATGTGTCCGGCAAAGACTACATCGAATCCGTGTGGGGCATCGGATTCCGATTGGTTCCGCCGGAGTCGTAAGCGCATTTCTCAACAAAATCTCAACGATGCGCGTGACCGGTTTCTCAACCTTTTTCTGATACAATAGCGGCAGAACAAAGGAGGAAGAAGTTCTATGGAATATGTTCTGGAAACACACGCGCTGACCAAAACTTACAAACGCTTCACAGCGCTGGACGGCTTGACAATGCGCATCCCAAAGGGTGCGATCTACGGCTTTGTCGGCAGAAACGGTGCGGGAAAAACGACGCTCATCCGGCTCATCTGCGGATTGCAGCAGCCCTCGGACGGCACCTATTCGCTCTACGGCGTGGAGAATACCTCTGCTAAGCTCCGGAAAAGCCGCCGCAGAATGGGTGCTGTCGTGGAAACGCCGTCGATTTACCTCGATATGACCGCTGCCGACAACATCCGCGAACAGTATCGCGTACTGGGCGTACCGTCGGATGAGGGATTGTCGGGTCTGCTTGCACTGGTCGGATTGGCGGACACCGGCGGGAAAAAAGCGGGTCACTTTTCGCTCGGTATGCGGCAGAGACTCGGGATCGCTGTGGCACTGGCGGGAGAACCGGATTTTCTCGTACTGGATGAGCCGACAAACGGATTGGATCCGCAGGGGATCGTGGAAATGCACGAGCTGATCCTAAAGCTGAACCGGGAGCGCGGCATTACAGTGCTGATCTCCAGCCACATTCTGGACGAGCTGTCCCGCCTTGCCACCCATTACGGCTTTATCGACGGCAGCAGAATGATCCGGGAGATGAGCGCGGAGGAGGTGGAGATGCGCTGCCGGAAGTGTATCCACATCGAGGTGAGCGATACCAAGCCGCTCGCGCGCGTTCTTTCCCGTATGGGGATCGAGCATCGGATCGTGGACGGCGCAAAGGCGGACATCTATGCGGATGTGCAGGTGACGTCCCTTGTGGAAGCACTGTCCGCGGAGCATTGCACCGTCTACACCATGCAGGAGCAGGACGAAAGCCTGGAGAGCTTCTATATGAATCTGGTGGGAGGTGCGCGTCATGCGTAAGCTGCTTCGTGCGGATTTCATGCGCCTGTGGAAGGATCGGGTCTTTCGCCTGTTTCTTGTCCTGTTCTGCGTCGGCGGGGCGTTTTTGCCCATCCTGCACGCCATCCAAAACAAAAACGGCACGGAGAACTGGACCATTGACGACGGCTTTTTCGTGTTTGTGACCATGGTCTCCGTTGCGCTGTCTGTGTTTGCCGCGCTCTTTGTCGGCAGTGCGTACAGTGACGGCACCATGCGCAATAAGGTGGTCGTCGGACATAGCCGATGCGCGATTTACCTGTCCCATCTCCTTGTCACGATGACCGCCGGGCTCCTCTTTGCCCTTGCCTATGTCGTGACGGAGCTGATCCTCGGATTTCTGCTGCTGGGCGGATTTGTCACCGAACCGATCGTTCTTGCCATGACGGCGGGCGCGATCCTCTGTCTGCTTTTCGCGTACAGTGCCATCTTCGTCCTTGTTGCGATGCTGTGCCAGAATAAGGCGTACACCACGGCGATTACGATCCTTTTGACGTGCCTGCTTCTTTTGAACGGTGTCCGGATCATCTCTGCGCTGAACGAACCGGAATACTACGGCGCGTATTCGTTCACGGAAAACGGCGTGACGGTCACGGAGGATATGGAAAAGAACCCGAATTACCTCTCCGGCAGCAAGCGGCAGGCATACGAATTCCTGAACGACTTTTTACCGGGCGGACAAACGATCCGGCTCTCGAATCTGAACGCGGAAAATCCACCGCTGCTTGCCGCCTACAGCCTGTGCATCCTTGCCGCCGCAACCGGGATCGGGCTATGTTTCTTCCGGCGTCGGGATCTGAAATAAACCGGAAATTGGGGGGAGAAAAGATGGAGATGTGGTGGTATGGGATCCTTGCGCTGCTGTCCGTGGCGGTGATCCTGCTTGGCGGCTGGGTCCTGTCGCTGCGCCATGCCGTCCGGGAGATTGCCGCGCAGCTCGATACAAAGCTCCATTCGGACACCAATACCACGCTCTCTATCTCCTCCGGCGACCGAAGGGTTCGTCAGCTTGCCGTGAAGATCAATCGGGAGCTGCGGGAGCTTCGCACACAGCGGCTGCGGCTCCAGAACGGCGACACGGCATTGAAGGAAGCGATCACCAACGTCTCCCACGATCTGCGCACGCCGCTGACCGCCATCTGCGGGTATCTGGATCTTTTGGAAACGGAGGAGCTGCATACGGACGGCAGACGGTATCTCGCGGTGATCCGGGAGCGAACGGAGACCATGCGCCGGATGACGGAGGAGCTGCTGCAATATTCCGTCGTCACTGCCGATCCTACCGCGCTGTCTCTCACGCCGGTGCGGATGAACGATGTGCTGGCGGAGAGTCTTGCGGGATTCTATGGCGCGCTGTGTGCCAAAGGGATCACGCCGGAGATCCGGATGGCGGAGCATACGGTGGTGCGGCTGCTCCACGCCGAATCCCTGCGCCGGGTGTTTGACAACATTCTGCAAAACGCTGTGCGATATGCCGTGCGGGATCTCTGTGTCACCCTGTCCGAGGAGGGCAATGTCACATTCGCCAATCATGCCCCGGAGATGAGCCCGGTACAGGCGGAGCGGCTGTTCGATCGTTTCTACACCGTGGAGACGGCGCGCAGTACCACGGGACTCGGACTCTCTATCGCGCGGCAGCTCACGGAGAAAATGCACGGGAGGATCGATGCGGACTACGAAAACGGGATCCTGACCATCTGCCTCCGCTTCCCCCAGGTACAGGATAACGATCCGGAACGGAGTACGGCTATAAAGGAGAGATGAGGTATGCAAATGCGAAAACGATGGCTGGACGCGTATGACGGAATGTGCTTTTTCGGCGGGCTGGTGTTTTTTGCCCCGGTCGCGCTGCTGATCCGGACACAGGCGGAGGTGACGGAGGCGCAGTTTTTCCTGTTGCAGGCTCTGCTCAGCGCGATTGTGGTTCTCGGTGAGATCCCGACCGGACGGCTGACCGACAGGATCGGATACCGCGCGTCCCTGATCCTTTCGCAGCTTCTTCTCCTTGCCGCGCGGATCCTGTTGACCGTGGCGTATCTTCTCCATTCCCTGCCGCTCTTTGTATCAGAGGCGGTGGTGGAGGGATTCGCCGCCTGCTTTGCCTCGGGAACGGACAGCGCGTATCTGTATGCAAGGTGCGGGGAGGATGGCTATCTCGCGAAAACGACCCACGCGGCAAACTGCGGCACGGCGGGATTTCTCCTGAGTACCGTGACCTACGCCGTTCTCTACCGCCTGTGCGGGATCACGGGACTCCTCGTCGCCACCATATGCACCGGAGCCGCCGCCATGGTCTGTGCGCTTTGTCTGCCGGAGGTGAGAAAGACAACGGCGGAAGCGGCGCGGGAGGCGCATCCATGGAAACGGCTGTTTGTGATCTGGCGCGACAGGCGGACGCTCTTCTATACGATTCTGCTCTCCCTGTTCAGTGTGGCGTGGCTGCTTGTGAATTTCTTCTACGCGGAGAAGGCGGAGGACTGCGGGATCCCGCTTACATGGCTGTCGGCGATCATCATCGGCTATTCCGCCTGTCAGATGTTGTCGGAGCCGATTGTGCGCTTGTGCCGCAGACTCCGGAAACGGACGGTAACGGTTCTGTGCTGCGTGCTCTGCGGGGTTGGACTATGTCTTTTCGGCAGTGCGCGTTATGTGGCAGCGGTTGTGCCGCTTATGCTGGTACTGCCGCTGCTGCTCGATCTTGCCGCGTTTTACGTGGAGGATGGGCAGAACCGGCTCGTGGACGAATGGCAGATGGATACGGATCGCGCGGCAGTGCTGTCCACGATGAACATCGGCGTGAATCTCGTGGAGGTTGTCTCCCTGTTCGCTTCCTCCGCCATCGTTGGCTTGGGGATTCACTGGTGCTTTACGGTCGGTGGGATACTCCTTGTCCTGTGCGGTGCGGTGTACGGTGTGCGCACAAAGAAAGAATGACGGGTCGCCTGGAGGAGACGCATACAACAGAGCAATACCCCGTGTGGTACTATATGTGCTGCGCGGGGTATTGGCTTGCAGGAGACACAGGACGACAGCGATTCTTTTTCTTTGACAAACGCACGTGCCGCAGAGATGTGCCGTAGGTGTACGATGCCGGAAGGGCGGAGAAATTTGGGTAAATTGTGAATTTTTATGCAGAATCTTGACAGCGCGGGAAAGGTGTGCTATACTATAGGGGTTAGCAAAGGCTAACCAAATGCAGACAAGAAAGGATATAGAATGAAGAAAGCTATTCTGTCGGTCAGCTACGGCACAACGGACCGGGCGCAGTGTGCAGGTACCATCGATCGGGTTGAAAACCTGTACCGACGCACGTTCCCGGACTGCGCGATTTACCGCGCGTTCACGTCAAAATTCGTGATCCAGACCCTGCGCAAAACAGAAACCCATGTGGACACGGTCACAGAAGCACTGGATCGGCTCTGTGCGGCAGGCTTTGACGAGGTATATGTGCAGCCGACCCATGTGATCGCCGGTGGGGAATTTGACAGCATACGCGACGGCGTCCGGGTGCGCAGCGACTGCTTCAAGCGACTGTGTATCGGAAAACCACTTCTCGATGCCGTGGAGGACAGCGAGTACATCTGTCATTTTTTTACCAAAGAGTTAGCAAAGGCTAACCGCGCGCTCGTCCTCATGGGTCATGGCTCGGCACACCCCGAAAATGAAAAATATACAGAATTGCAGACGACGGCAAGGCGGCTCGGATACGACTCCATCTTTGTCATGACACTGGAAGCGTCTCCGTCGGTGTACGATATTCTGCCCGCAATGCGCAATGCGGGATATGGAAGCGTTCTGCTGACCCCTCTGCTCTTTGGAGCCGCCGGTCATGCCAGACGGGATATGGCGGGAGACGGACCGAACAGTGTCGCCTCCATCCTGCGCGCCGGCGGAATGGAGGTAGAATGCCTGGTCAAGGGACTGGGGGAGTACGATGCCATCGCCGCACGGTATGTCGAGCATCTGCGCCGCGCGATGGCGGAATAAAGGCTGCACAGAAAAATACCCTGCACACAGGAAAGGAATCACAATGGGAAAAACCGTAATCATTTTTTCTACCATCACCGGAAACGCCTTCAGGCTTGCCGAAGCCGCCGCGTCCGTTCTGCCCGAGCACGCGGGACCATACAACATCCGCTACGTGAACGACGAGGTGATCGACACCTTTGACACGTTCGTGCTTGCCTATTGGTGTGATAAAGGGAGCGCGGATCCGGATACGATTGCGCTGCTCCGAAGGCTGCACGGAAAACGGATCGTGGTGATCGGCTCACTCGGCGTGGCACCGGATACCAAGCACGGCAGAGACGTTTTTGCAAGGGTTTCCGCCCTTGTCGCAGAGAACAACACGCTGCTCGGACACTATCTCTGTCAGGGTGCGATCGATCTTGCGCGGACCGGCAAAAAGCTGCGGGAGGGCAAGATCACACCGGAGCATTATGCGCGGCAGAAGCTCTCGCAGGGGCATCCCAACGAAAAGGAGCTCGCGGACTGTCGTGCGGCGGTATGCGATTTTCTGAAGGATGCGTAAGGCATGACCGGTATGAAAAAGCATATTCGTGCCATTGTCGTGATCGCCGTATTGCTTGCGCTCAGCGTCCTGTCGGTGGTGTTCTGCGTCGGCATCGGCACGATTGCGTTTACCCCACGGGAGGTGGTGCGCGCGATCTTTGTTGACGACGGCTCTGCCGCGCGGCTTTTCATCTGGAACCTGCGCTTTCCGCGGATTCTGACCGGCGGACTGGTCGGGATCTGTCTTGCGCTTGCCGGCTGTGTGCTGCAAGGCGTGATGCGGAACAATCTTGCCTCTCCGTCCACCATCGGCGTGACCGGCGGCGCGAGCTTTGTCGGCTATCTGACCCTTGTCGCGTTCCCCGCCTATTCGTATCTGCTGCCGGTCGGCTCCATCGTAGGCGCGTTTGTGACCACCATGCTCATCTACGCGCTTGCGTACCAGAAAGGCGTGAGTCCGGTGCGCATGATCCTGTCCGGCATGGCGGTGTCCGCGTTGTTCGGCGCGTTCAATGACATTATAAAGACGCTTTTTGCCGAATCGCTCGGGAACGCGTCGGGCTTTCTCGTCGGCGGACTGAACGGCTGCGGCTGGAAGAGCTTCCAGATGATCCTGCCTTACGCGCTTGCGGGACTGCTCGTCTGCCTCTTTCTGCCGTCCAAAATGAACATCCTGATGCTTGGTGATGAAACGGCAAACGCGCTTGGACTGCTGACGGAGCTGTTCCGGTTTCTTCTTATCGCGGTGTCCTCGCTTCTGTCCGGTGCGGCGATCGCGGCGCGGGGTATGCTCAGCTTTGTCGGTCTGATCGTACCGCATATCGCACGGCTTCTCGTCGGCTCGGACTATCGATACCTCTTTCCGGCGTCGATTTTCCTCGGCTTTTCTCTGATCGTCATCTGTGACACCATCGGCCGGGTGATCATGCCGCCCGGAGAGGTGCCGGTGAGCATCATTATCTCGTTTATCGGCGCGCCGTTCTTTCTTTTCCTCCTGCGGTCGCGCGGAAAGGATGGAAACTGACCTATGTATTTTGGATTTCAGAATGTATCTGTCCGATACGGGAAGAAAACCATCCTGTCGCAGCTGTCGCTGGAGGTGCCGAAAGGGAAGATCATGACGCTGATCGGACAAAACGGCTGCGGAAAATCGACACTGCTCAAGATCATTCCCCGTGCGGTCACACCCCAATCCGGCTATTGCACCCTGGACGGC
The DNA here is from genome assembly GCA_900554225.1 of uncultured Eubacteriales bacterium. Lineage (GTDB taxonomy): Bacteria > Bacillota > Clostridia > Oscillospirales > CAG-272 > UMGS1696. Next base: position 17,526 of record USGH01000018.1, read on the forward strand.
AAACCGATTGGTGCGTATCCCTCGAAAATTCTCGCAAGAAGGATCGCGTATCTTGCCCAGGTACACACCTCACCGCCCGATATCGATGTGCGCACACTCGTTTCCTACGGTCGGTATCCCTATCGGAAGGCAGGACGCGGACTGACAAAGGTCGACGGAGAGATTGTCGCGGGGGTGATCCGCATGACGGGGCTGGAACCGCTCTCGGAGCAGCCTCTTTCCACATTGTCGGGCGGAGAGAGACAGCGGGCGTGGATCGCAATGACCGTCGCACAGGAGCCGGAGATCCTCATTCTCGATGAGCCGACGACATATCTGGACATCGGGTATCAGATAGAGGTTCTGGAGCTGGTGCGCCATTTAAATCGAACGCTTGGCATCACCATTTTGATGGTTCTGCACGATCTGAATCTTGCGGCGCGGTACTCGGACGTTCTCGCGGCGATCCGGGACGGCAATGTCTACACCTCCGGCACGCCGAACACGGTTCTGACGCCGGAAAATCTGCACGCACTCTTTGGCATCGATGCGACGGTCACAAGGGACGAGGCGCACGACTGCCCGTTCTTCATTCCCAATTGATGTATTCCCGCATCTGGCGGAGGATATAAATGTTCCATACGAAAGGATAGCAAAAACCCATGAAAAAATTCCTGACCTTAATTCTTACGGCAGGTCTCCTGCTCGGCGCGCTTGTCTCCTGCGGACAGAGTGCCAACACCGAAACAAAAGCCCCCGATCCCTCCGCACAGACGGAAACCGTCGGCGATACCACGGAGGACACAGCAGCGGAAGCGGATACCACTGCCGAAGCTGCGGATTCCGCCGAAACGGATACAGCGGCTGCCGATGCTCTGCGCGCGTCCTTCCTCGAAAAGGCGGATGCAGTGGTCGTCCATGACGATTCCGTGACGTTTACGGACGCATCGGGCAAGGACAGCATTACCATTCAGAAGAATCCCGAAAACGTGGTCAACCTGTATGCCAGCTTCACGACGCTCTGGTATGAAGCGGGCGGAGAAGTGACCGGACTGATCGGCGGCGATTCGTCTGTCGCGCTTTATGAGGAGTACATCGGACGGGATATTACCGCAGAAGCAGGCGTGACCACCGTTGCGACCTCCTCCTCCGGCAAAAAGTGGGACACCGAAACCATCATCGCTCTACAGCCCGATCTCATCATCTGCTCTACGGCGATGAGCGGCTACAAGACGATCGAGGCTCCGGCGGAAGCGGCCGGGATCCCGGTGATTGCGATGCGCTACAACGACTTCTCCGATTACCTCAAGTGGTTCAAGGTATTTGCGCATCTGACCGGACATACCGAGCTGTGGGATACGGTTGCATTGCAGGCTCTGGACGAGGTGGTGGATGTGCTGCTCGCCTGCCCGACGGAGGATACTCCGCGTGTGTTCTCCATGTTCTCCTCTGCGGACACGCTTCAGGCGAATACCTCCGGTACCGTGGTCGGCGGTATGATCGACGCCATGCACGCAAAGAATATCGTGGACGAATGGGAAGGCGCATCCGAGGCGGAGAGACTGGACATCAATCTGGAAACCGTTTTTGCGGCAGACCCCGACATCATTCTTGTGCAGTGCCATGCCGGAAGAGAGGACGCGGAAGCGTTGGTGGCGACCCTGTACGGCGACAATCCGGTTTGGCAGTCCCTCACTGCGGTACAGAACGGGAAGGTGTTCTATCTTGAAAAGAGCCTGTTCCACAACAAGCCGAACAGCCGCTTTGCGGAAGCATATCGGGTTCTCGCCGGATACCTCTACCCGGATCTGACCTTCTGAACGGATACACAACTCCATATACAGCAGAGAGCGCAATTCTCACACAGATCGGAGAATGCGCTCTTTGTTTTGCCGGTGTACGGTTCCTGCGGCGGATCGATGGATGCGGTCGGTTCGTGGAGGAATGACTGCTTTTTCTGCGTTCGCTGCTTTCATGGGGCAGTTCCGTTCCCTGGTACAAAAAGGTAGAGCATATCTGCCTTTTCCAATCGGAGCAGCCTTATCTTTCTGTCCATTCCTCCGGCGTAACCCGTCAGGCTACCGTTTGTGCCTACGACACGATGACAGGGAATCAGGATGGAAATCGCATTGTGCCCCACTGCGCCGCCTACAGCCTGAGCGGACATACGCGGCAACCCCTTCTGCAGGGCGAGCTTTCCTGCAATCGCACCGTATGTCATGGTCTGACCGTATGGAATGGTGCATAGGATTGCCCACACCGCATTCTGAAAGGCTGTGCCTGTGCAATGAAGCGGGACAGCGAAATCCGGCTCTCTCCCCGAAAAGTAAATCGCAAGCCACCGTTTTGCCTTTTCAAAGAGGGGAATTTCCTTTTCCGCGTGCTCTTTGTCCAGGGAGAGCGCAAAATATTTCTGCCCCTCGAACCACAATCCGGTTAAGCCAACGGCATCCGCAGCCATAAGAATATCGCCGAGGGGAGAGGGATAATGACTGATGTACTGCAATGGTGCAACCTCCAGAGCATATCGCCGCAAAAATCCGCGTTTTCTCGACCAAACAGGGTTCTTTACCGCTCCAGAAATGTACCGCGGCAGATCACACCGTCCGTTTCTGTGAGCAATACTGGGAGGAGCTGTCCGGCCACGTCCGCACGATCGGTGGGGATATCGACCTCCACGAAATGCTCCGTATGCCCGTTTGCAATCCCGTCCTCCGCCTTTTCGACAAGGACGTACACCGGGGCTGTCCGATGCGCAGCGACATATTCCGCCAGCATTGCCGTGCGGATTTCGTCGTCCACGGCTTCCAGTGCGCGCACCCGTGCTTTTTTTACCGCTTCCGGCACCTGATCTGCCATAGACGCGGCTTCCGTACCCTCGCGAATCGAATACGGGAAGATGTGCAGGTGCAGAAAACGGGCTTGACGACAGAATGCCGCCGTTTCCGCAAATTCCGCCTCTGTCTCCCCGGGAAAGGCCACGATCATGTCCGTGGTCACGGCACAGCCGGGGAAAAATTCATTCAACAACTCTACGCTCTCCAAATAACGTTTCGTGTCGTACTTC
>USGH01000019.1 GCA_900554225.1 uncultured Eubacteriales bacterium
CGCGGAATATGACGGCTTCGTCTTTACCGGCGGCATGGACATCGACCCGGTTTGGTATGGCGAAACCAATGACGCAGGGCTGTCCACGGAGATCGATCCCCTGCGCGACCGGTTTGAGCTGGGACTGGCACACCGCCTTCTCCATTCCGACCGTGCCGTACTGGGCATCTGCCGCGGGATCCAAACCCTCTGCGTCGCCGCCGGCGGTACGCTATGGCAGGACATCCACAGTGAATACGGACTGTATCCGCACCGCGATGTGGACGAAAACGGTCTGCCGCACCACACGGTACATCTCTATGGCAGACTGCGCGACATCGTAGGCGCGGATACCGTGGAGACAAACAGCTACCACCACCAGTCTCCGAAGGTGCCGGGCGAAAATATGGACATCTGCGCGCGCCATCGGGATGGACTGATCGAAGCGATCCTGCTGCGGGAGCATCCGTTTTTCCTCGGTCTCCAGTGGCACCCGGAAGTGAATCCGGACTGGGTATCGGAGAGGATCTTTGCACGGTTTCTGGAGGCTTGTCGGGAAAGATGAACGGCAGTAGCCCAACACACTTGTGAATATGCCAAAACAGCCATATTCCACGGCTGCATAAAACAGTTAAAAAGTGAAGAACGGCATTGCAGAAACCTCTCGCACATGCGTGTGATAACAGAACACCTAAGCGGAATCAGTATACAGCAAAAAACGACAGGACTGCATACACAGTTCTGTCGCTTTTTCTTTTGTTTGGATTTTTTACTGTCCCTGCACGGTTTCCAGCGTCTTCTGGATGGCTTGTTCAATACTTGCTGCTTTGGATTGGATGCTGGAAATCAGAGAGTTGCTGCCGGACACCACTACGCTTGTGGGAATGGACATGGGGGATCCCCACTGATCGCTCATGGCAAAGCCCGGGTCATAATAAGTGGTTTCGATAGCCAGCATCATCATTTTCGCAGATTCCTCGTCACGGATATACCGCCGTTCCAGATAGTTTGCCACGTAAATAGGCTTGACATCTACATAGGACAGATAGGACATTACCTCCAGCGCCAGACCGATGTCGGAAATATCATCGTTATGTACCTTGGGGATACTCAAACAGCTTGTGAAGGCGGTGTTGGTCATGGTGCGGTAGCTTTCCTGGTATTCGTTGTACTTGGGCATAGGCAGAACGCCATAGTCGTCTTCCATATCCAGATATTCACTCATGTTACCGGGATACTGGAGCATGAACAATGCTTCGCCCATAATGAACTTATTCAACCAGTAATCCCAGCCGGTCAGCTCGCCCACAAAATTGTAACCGTCCACCAGACATACCCGCGTCTTGTTCGTCAGCATATTGTACAGCTTGTTGAACTTGTCCACGTTCTCTTCGGTCTGCAGGATAAACTTGGGAATATCGTTTTCGTCCTTTTCAAAGAAATTCACACCGCAAGCAATCATGGAAGCCTGTACGTCCTGTACTTGTCCTACCACGCCCATGATGTCCCGGTCGTCTATGGCGCCGTCACCGTTGGAGTCAAGGGGTAGAGCTTCTACCATCTCCCACATCCGATCGTAGGTCCAACGTCCTTTCAGGACGTCTTCATAAGGCAGTTCCATGTTGTAGTTGATGCACATATCCTTGTTGAACAGCATGATGGCTGCCACGTCGTCCGCGTTCTGGCACAGAGAAGAAATCAGGCAGAACTTCATTGAGCCGAAGCTGAAGTTTTCATTGGCAGACTGGTTCCACCAGGCTTCATCGGTCTGCAGATTCGGAACGGTGCCCATATCCGTCAGAAGATTGGACACAAAAAGGCTGGCTGCATTTTGCGTCATGTTGCTGATGGCATCATATGTCCCGTCCCCGGCGATCACATTGTTCTTCACCAGATTGACAACGGCTTGCCGATCCTCATAACGGTGTTCCACTATCTTGATACCCAGACGCTCCTCGATCTCCAGATTTCGGTTGTACAGAGCGTCGTTGAATTTTTGTCCGGTCACCTCCTCGGCGGAGATATCCACCCAAGTACCGGAAATAATATCAATCTCCGCACCGAGATTGACCACAGGCACTAATGCTTCGTAGTAGGCGTCCTTCTGCTGACCCTTGATTTCCTCGTCCGTTAAGGCTTTCGATTCTGTCACCGCGCTGCCGCTCTCCGTATCGGATTCGGACTCCGCGACAGTTTCCCCGCAAGCAGTCAAGGTCTGCGCTGTCAGCAGTGCGCAGAGCAATATAATGGCTGACTTTTTCATGGTTTTCTTTCCTTTCCTGAGTCTGTTCCTACTTTAATAATATTACTTCTTCTCCACCGGACGCAGCATCTCGTATTCCTTCAGCACCCGTCCGTCCGGCAAATGGATCGCGTTCGGATGCTCGGCATAAATCTGAAAGCCCATCTTCTCGTACAGCGCACGTCCGCGGTCGTTCCCTTCGATGAAAGCAAGCTCCATCTGCTCAAGCCCCCATTGCTCCGCGATCTTTGTGAGCTCCCGGAACATTGCCGTGCCGATCCCGCGGTTCCAGTATGCCTTGCGCAGCCCGATCCCGATACTGGCGCGGTGGCGGTCCTTTTGGTGACGGCCTCGGTTCATGGAGCAGTTGCCGACGATGATCCCATCCATTTCGCACACGATCATAACGCTGTCCTCTCCCGCTGCGGCATTCTCTAAAAAACGCTTTTCGCTTTCCAGATCCGGCAGCGGATCCTCCGCCGTGCGCAGCAGAAATTCCGTCTCGGAGACAACGGTACGCAGATAGTCGAGCATAGCCGATGCATCCTCTGTGGTCGGCGCGCGGAATACCGCCTTTTCCCCGGTTTTCAGCGTGATTTCTTTTCTTGGGTAGTCCATATCGGCACGCTCCTTTCGGATAAAAAAATTTTCCATAGTATACCACTTCCGCCATCCGATTACAATGGAAAATGTTCCGAAATTCCTGTGTATGCACACGCCGCCCGTTGTATATTTTGTACAGCGATGGATATATAGAAAAAGCGGAGCCAGCCATTTCGACCGACTCCGCGTTTTTTTACTTTTTGAGCTGTCCGTGTGCCAGATGGAGCATATCCTCCAGCGATGCGGTACAAGCGGTTGTATTTGCCTTTGCCTCGTTCTCATCCCTGCCGCACGCAAGAATATAGAATTTGATCTTCGGCTCGGTGCCGGACGGACGCGCCACCACAACACAGCCATTCTCCATTGCGAAATACACGACGTTCGATTTCGGCAGTCCCGTCGGCAATACCTTGCCGGTTTTTACGTCCACGGAGGTTTCCGCGAGATAGTCCCGCACATTGACGACCGCGCTGCCGCCGATTTCCGCCGGGATCTGTGCGCGCAGACCGTTCATCATATCAGCGATCTTCTGCTTGCCGTCCAGTCCCTCCATGTAGATTTCCGCCGCGTTTTCACTGTAGAAGCCGTATTTTTCGTACAGTGCCTCCATGGCGTCGATGAGGGTCATGCCGCGCAGATGGTAGTACGCCGCCATCTCGCAGATGAGCATGGACGCAACAACGGAATCCTTGTCTCTGGCATGACCGCCCTTGAGATAACCGTAGGACTCCTCATAGCCGAGCAGGAACGTGCCGTGTCCCGCCTCCTCATGCTCCCGGATCACCTCGGCGATGAACTTAAAGCCGGTCAGCACGTTGTACAGCGTCACGTTGTGTGCCTTGCAGATCGCGCTTGCCATTTCGCTTGTCACGATGGTCTTGACGCAGTAGCCATCCGCAGGCATTCTTCCCTGCTCCTCCAGTGCGGAGAAGATGTAGTCCAGCAGGAGAGAACCCATCTGGTTGCCCGTGATGCAGCGGAAGGTGCCGGATCTGTCCTTTGCCATCACGCCCACGCGGTCCGCGTCCGGGTCTGTTGCAATGATGAGATCGCTATGCACCTTCTCCGCAAGCGCAATGCCCAGCCTGAAGGACGCGGGATACTCCGGATTTGGCTTATCGAGTCCCGGGAAATTGCCGTTCGGTGCCATCTGCTGCTCCACGGCGTAGATATGCTTCATCCCGATCCGGCGCATCATTTCGGGAACCAGTCTCGCACCGGCACCAAAGAGCGGTGTGTACACAATGCGCAAATCCTCCGCCGATTTCGCGATCACATCGGGATACACCCGTTCGCGCATCAGGCAGTCGAGATAGGCGTTGTCGAAATCCATGCCGACCATGGTGATCCGCTCCGGCCGCGCCATCTCCGGGGACGGGACATCGGTGAGCAGATCGGCAGACAGGATCGTTGCGGATACTTTATTTGCCATATCCGCCGTGGGTTGTGCGCCGTCCTCCCAATAGAGCTTGTAGCCGTTGTACTGGCGCGGATTATGAGAGGCGGTGATGTTGATTCCGGCGATACAGCCGAAATGGCGCACCCCGAAGGACAGGCACGGCGTCGGGCGGAGCTCGTCAAAGAGATACACGCGGATCCCATGTGCGGTCAGGACCTCGGCTGCCCGTTCGGCGAAATCGCGGGAATGGTTGCGGCTGTCGTATCCGATCACCACACCGCGTTCACCGGCACCCAGCTCGTCGATGATCCGGGCGACACCCTCGGTGGCGTGCGCAACGGTATAATTGTTCATCATCCCGGTACCCGCACCCATTTTGGAGCGCAGACCACCGGTGCCAAATTCCATGTAGCCGGAGAATCGGAACGCGATCTCTTCCGGTTTGTCCGCGATCTCCCGCAGCTCCTGTTTCGTATCTTCATCAATGGTATCGGAGGAAAGCCAAGCCTGATACCGTTCCATATAGGTTTCCATGGGTGTATTGTCTCCTTTATTCTATATACCGGATTGCAGCAGAGAATAGATGCCGTCTACGGTGTAGCGGATGTGGGTCGCCTCCAGAAAAATCGCCATCCCATTGCCGTCCGCGCCCGTCATATTGAGATGGACACACGTTTCGTCCAGGTCGCTTGCGTAGGTCAGGGGCAGGGTATGGACGGAGAGGATCTTCGCGCCGAATACCTCCAGACAGGCGAAAAACGTACCGAGCGGGATCTCCTCCGTCAGCACCACGGACAGATCCCAGTACACCGTTCCCGCCTCCTGCGGCATATGGAGATGCTTGCGCAGAAGAGCAAAGTGCATTTCGTCGTCGTCTCCCATATCGACCGCCGCCGCCATACAGATCTTCAGATCGTACCGTGAAAGGAGCTTCTGGAACGACACGAGCCGCCCGTCCGCTGCGGTGTACAGCGGCAGTATGGCGTACCGGCAGCGGTTGTCGTATACCTCCTCGCACACATCGGCAAAGCTCGAATGGTACTCCGCCGTCATCCCGGGGATCTGCGCGGAAAAGATCCGATAGGCGCGGTCGGAATACGTATTCTGGAGGTACGCCGTGCTGCGAAAATCCGCATCGGTATCCGCTTCGGCGATCTCCGGCAGAAACCGCATCGCATTTCCCGGGAAATAGGGCGCGTATGCCGTGCAGAATCGTGCGAAATCGAGGGTGTACAGTGCACGCTCCGCTTCGTCGTCCGCATAGCCGTACAGCTCCCGGTACCACGCGGCGACATCCTCCGGGGTAGCTTCTGCGGCAACGAGTCCGGCAAGATACGGCGGCAGCGATTTTTCCGGAAAGCCGAGCCGTGCGGTCTGCCGGAGTATGCCGTCCCAGATCTGCGCGTTGCGATCCCGTTCCCGGCGCAGATACGTGAAATTCTGCCGCAGAAGTGCCGGATCTGCCGCCGTTTTCTTGTCCGTATCCGTCATGGCACCATCCCTCTGTATCGCATACGGCAATTACAGCATCGAAAGGACGGAGTAGCTGTCGGACAGGAACTTTTGCAGCTCGTCCGCGGTAAACGGCCGCTGCGACATGGTGGCAAGCGCAAAGATCTGCCGTGCGATCGTCTCCGCGCGTTCTTCATTGCCGTTGTCGCAGAGCGTGGTCAGCTTTCCGACAAGCGGCGAGGCGGTATTGAGCGTCAGTGTAGCGTCCAGCGGGAAGTCTCCCATGCCGTCCATGCGGTAGAGCTTCATCATATCCTGCATCCGGCGCGCTTCCTCGGACACGGTAAGGATCGCGGGGACATTCGCGTCGCGGTACCGATCGAAAGCAATCGTGGTATGCTCTCCCGCCACCTTTCTGAACAGCTCCGCCAGTGCCGGAATCTCGGTTTTGTCGCCGTCGTCCTTCAGGCTATCCGGTGTCTCGGCATCCACACGTGCGAATTTCACGGCAGGCTTGTCCGCGTTGTCCTTCTCGCCCGGGTTTGCCATCTCCACCGTCTGGATAAACTGTGTATCGATCACACGGTCGAGCAGCACCACGTCGATATTTTCTTTCCGGAACATGGCGATGTAGCTTGCCTGTGCGGTCGCGTCGGTGGCATAGTAGATCTTGCCGGGATGCTTTTCGGCTGCCGCGTCAAGATATTCCTGTAGGGTGACGAATCCGCCGCCGCACTTTTCCAAAAGGATGCTGTCCTTCACGCGGTCGTAGAACTTGCGGTCGCGCATACAGCCGTATTCGACAAAGGTCTTGAGGTCGCGCCAGATCTTCTCGTAGCTCTCACGGTCGTTCTGGAACATGCTGTTCAGCTTGTCGGCGACCTTTTTCACAATGTGTGCGGAGATCTTTGCCACGTATCCGCTGTTCTGGAGATAGCTCCGGGATACGTTCAGCGGCAGCTCCGGGCAATCGAGCACACCCTTGAGCATGAGCAGATATTCCGGGATGACCTCCTTGATGTTGTCCGCAACAAATACCTGATTGTAATAGAGCTTGACCTGCCCCTCCAGGCTCTCGTATTCGTTGGCGATGCGTGGGAAATAGAGGATCCCCTTGAAATTGAGCGGATAATCGGCTTTCAGGTGAATGTGGAACAGCGGCTCCTTGTAATCGTGGAACACCTTGCGGTAAAATTCCTTGTATTCCTCATCGGTGCAGTCCGACGGATTCTTGAGCCACAGCGGATGGGTGTCGTTGATCGGCTCCGGCTTCTTTTTCTCCTGCGCGTGCTCGTGGTCACAGGTGCATTCCTCACCGTCCGCGTGCTCATGCTCGCAGGTACATTCGTGATCGTCGTGCGCCTCCTCGTCTTCCGCTTCGGCATCCACAAGGTAGATCGGCACCGGCATGAACGCACAGTACTTTTCGAGCACCTCGCGCAGCTTGTACATGCTGAGAAATTCTTCCCCTTCCTCATTCACGTGCATGACGACGGACGTACCGTATGCCGGGACCTCGCCCTCCTCCGGGGTGTAATCCGGAGTGATGTCGTACTCGCCGTCCTCACCGCAGGTCCATTTGACGCAGGGCGCGCCGGTGTAGGATTTCGTGATGATGTCCACGCGGTCGGATACCATAAAGGACGAATAGAACCCCAGTCCGAAGTGACCGATGATGCCGTTCTGTGCCGCGTCTCCCTCGCCCTCGTATTTCTGGATGAAGTCCAGCGCACCGGACAATGCGATCTGGCAGATGTATTTGCGCAGCTCCTCCTCCGTCATACCGATACCGGTATCCGTGACGGTGATGATGCGTGCGGTTTTGTCCAGCGTGACCGTGATCTTCGCGTCGTCCGCGCTTATATCCTTGACCTCGCCGAGAGAGATCAGCCGGCGCAGCTTTGTCACTGCGTCACAGCCGTTTGAAGTGATCTCGCGGAGGAAGATCTCCTTTTCGGAAAAGAGCCACATCTAGATGATTGGGAAAATATGCTCCAGCTCAATGCTGATGCCGCCGTGTGTTGTATTCTCAGCCATAGTATAGCCTCCCATGTATATATGTAAATCCGGTTCCGCAAGGATGAAAAATGAGGAGCGGAACGAAAACTTTTCCTAATACTATATGATAGCACGAAATTGTGTCCCATACAAGTCTAATTTTTGAAATCCGTGCGGTATTTTTGTGTTTTCCAATGCTGCAAAAGGCGCCTCCCCCGATACGGGAAAGCGCGAAACGGACACGGCAAGCAATTTTTATGCACAAAACACGCATAATCGCCGGTTGGTGACGTATGCTTTGTATGTATATGCAGAAAATGGAGAAATCGCCGCCATCCTATTGCACTTTCTGCTTTTTTTTGCTACAATATAAGATACACCGCGCAATCACTCGCGGACCGACAAAGCTACAGAAAGGATCCCCATTATGGCATACTATCAACCAGAAATCGAAACCGCTTCACGAGAGCAGATCCACGCGTGGCAGGAAGAGCGATTTCTGAAAACCTTCCATAGAGTATGGAAAAACAACGCATATTATCGGCAGAAAATGATCGACGCAGGTCTGTCGGACAAGGATGTCACCTCCCTTGCCGATCTCCAGAAGCTGCCGTTTCTGACAAAGGACGATCTGCGGGAAGCGTATCCTTTCGGTCTGATGTCCGCGCCGCTGTCCGACTGTGTCCGGATCCACTCGACAAGCGGCACCACCGGCAAGCGCGTGATTGCGTTCTATACGGAAAACGATCTGGCACTGTGGGACGACATTTGCGCCCGTGCAATCGTGGCAGCCGGCGGTACACGGGACGATATTGTCCAGGTCTGCTACGGCTACGGACTGTTCACCGGCGGTATGGGACTGCACGGCGGCTCGCAGAAGGTCGGCTGTCTCACGCTCCCGATGTCCTCCGGCAATACCGACAGACAGCTCCAGTTCATGGAGGATCTCGGCGCAACGATCCTGTGCTGTACCCCGTCCTACGCGGCGTATCTTGCGGAGTCCATCCACGAACGCGGTCTGGAGGACAGGATCCATCTGAAAGCGGGGATCTTCGGGGCGGAGGCGTGGACTGAAGAAATGCGGCACAGTATCGAAGCGTCTCTCGGTCTGAAGGCCTACGATATTTACGGACTTACGGAATTATCCGGTCCCGGTGTCGCATATGAATGTGAAGCGCAGACCGGTATGCACATCAACGAAGATCACTTCATCGCGGAGATCATCGATCCGGCCACGGGAGAAGTGCTTCCCTACGGCGAAAAGGGAGAACTGGTCTTCACAAGCATCACCAAAGAAGCGTTTCCGCTCATCCGGTATCGGACAAAGGACATCTGCATCCTGACGAACGAAAAATGCGTCTGCGGCAGAACCTTTGTAAAAATGTGCAAGCCGATGGGCAGAAGCGACGATATGCTCATCATCAAGGGCGTGAACGTATTCCCGTCCCAGATTGAAATGGTGCTGTTGGCGGAAGGACTCACCTCGAACTACCAGATCATCGTTGACCGGATCGGCACCACGGATTCACTGGAGGTCAAGGTCGAGATCACGCCGGAGCTGTTCACCGACACGATGGGCGCATTGACAGAAAAAGAAAAGAAGATCACGGACGCATTGAAAACAGTCCTTGGCATCCAGGCGAAGGTATCGATCGTCGAGCCGAAATCCATCGTGCGCAGCGAAGGCAAGGCGGTCCGTGTGATCGACAAGCGGAAGCTATATTAAAGAAATGTAAGGAGGCAGCGGCATGAAGCTCCAGCAGCTATCCATTTTTGCGGAAAATAAAAACGGCGCACTATACAACATCACCTCGCTACTCAAGAAAGCGAACATCGATATCCATGCGTTCAGCGTAGCGGATACCTCCAATTTCGGCGTTCTGCGGCTGATCGTGTCCGACATTCGCGGCGCGTGCAGGGTATTGTCCGAAGCGGACATCGTGGTCAACATCACGGAGGTCGTCGGCGTGGAGATTCCGGACGTACCGGGGGGACTCGCGAACGTACTGGAGGTTCTGTTCTACAACAGCATCGGTGTGGAGTATATGTACGCCTTTGTCTCTCCCCTGTCGATGGACAAAGCGTATGTGGTCCTGCGTGTGCAGAACAACGATAAGGCGGAAAAGGTACTTGCCGACGCGGGCTTCAAGCTCATCGACGACACGATTTTCGCACAGTTCTGATACACAGGGCTAAGAAAACACCGAGAGAAAGCGATATTTGCGCAAAAGTACGCGTTTTACAAAGACAAATCGAGCGGGAAGGGTCCTCCGTATACCCCAAAATGGGTGCCGGATGGTCTTCCCGCTTTCGTTTTGGACGGTGCGTTTCCGGAGAACGGGAGAGGGTGTGTTCTCCTGCCGCGGCTTTCCGCATTCTTTTTTTGAAAAAAAGGGGTTAGCATACGCCTATCCGATTTTGTGACGGACACGGTTCAGGATTCTACGGGCAATCCGACCTTTACATAATCGACCGTCAGACCGGATACCGGGGTCGCGTTCGGGTCAAGCTCACCTGCCCAGCCGCCCACAGATACCGTGAGCTTGAGATAGCACGGCACATTGCACACCCAGTTCCCGCCGATTTTCCAGGTCTGTTCGCCATCGATGTAGAAGCGATATTCCGCGTCGGTCCAGACGAGGGTATAGGTGTGGTATTCGTCGTCATAGATGTTGTCGATGACAAGCTCCTTGGCGACCGTTTTGTGTTTCGCGCCGTAGCCGTCAAAGTGGAGCGCGTGCTGGATCTGGCTCCAATCGTGGTGAGGGGCTTCCAGAATATCGATCTCACAGCCGTCACTCCCACCGTATTCGTTTTCCGCGCCGGCACCGTCGCACATGAGCCAGAACGCGCCGTTCAGTCCCTCCGCCTGCGGCAGCTTGCAGCGCACCTCATAAAAGCCGTAGGTCTGCTCGAAAAGATCGCGAGTCCGGATCGCACCTGCCGTATACGGCACCTTGTCACCGGTCACAGCGAGCACCAGATTGCCGTCCTCCAGATACACGCCCTCACTCTTCCAGATACAGTCGTCGCGCTCCCATTCCGGACAGTACGCCCATTTGTCGGGATCGAGCGCGTGACCGTTGAAGGAATCGTAGAAGGTCAGCGCATAGTCCACACCGTCAAAGCGGAAATAGCGGTTCTCCTCGAAATCCGCCTGTGCCATGGCGATGTCCTCTTCGCGCTCCTCCTTCGCTTTTGCCTCCGCCGCTTCCGCCTCAAGCCGGAGCGACTCCTGCTCCACGCGCTTGGATTCCGCCTCAAGCCGCTTGGACTCCGCTTCCGACTCCGCCTTTTTGGATTCCGCCTCCGCATAAGCCGCCGTCCGTTCCTCCGGGGTCATCGTCTCCGTTTTGATCCCGCCCTTCTGACACGCGGACAGAGACAGGATTGCCGCCAGCACAAGTACCGTGATCTTCCAATGGGTTCGCATATGCTTCTCCTTTGTATGGGATGATAGATGCTTTATTATAGCAAAAAATCCCGGCACTTACAAGAGGTACCGGGACTTTTTCTGGGGGTGTGAAGAGGATATATATCATATAGACAACTTATTCTATCATTTTATCGTCCATATAGACGTTTTTAGAAATCCACAGATTTGTGCTTCTGCTGTCATTATCATAATAATATGTGCCAAAGACTGCAAGCTCAGCAAAACGGAACGCCATTCGACCATCTACGTTGTATCCTGTCACAGGCATACCATTGACAAGTACCTTTATATCTGTTTCATACACCTTCATAACTTCTGTACCATAAGCAAGAGTTGAATCATTTGTTATGATAATGGGATCCCAAGTGCCGCCATTTTCCGGCAAAGAAACACTGCTTGTACGCGTGTCGTTATTATATACTACGTCAAAACCATACGAACGCAGATCTGCACCGACAATCACCATATTTCCATCTACATTGTAAGCTGGAATTTCTGCACCATTAATATACGCTTTGATGTCCGTAGTAACTACAGTTCCAATCACGCCATCCTGTTCATAAGCAGCATACATATTTACCTTCTGGGTTTCAGATGCTTCAGAAATCATGTTGCTGTTCCCAGCATCCCATGTTGCGTTGTTAGGTACTACGTTGTATGCGTATGGGCATACTCCATTGGCATGAAGGTGTGCCGGATTTTCACCGCAATGGTAATGGTAATATCCCAAACCGCTTACATTATAATTATCTTTATGCCCTCCTTTTCTGTCTAATCTTCCTTGGTGTGCCAAGACAGTATTTGTACAACCGAAGAGCATTAGGAAAGCAAACCCAATCGATAAAATACGTTTCGTTTTTTTCATCTGTTTCTTCTTTTCATAAGTAGTCTTTACTCATACCATGGTTATTTTCTATATTTGTTATATGCAAGTATCGTATATGATCAAGGAATGACCATCAACATGAAAATCCCAATACAATTGTCTTGTTCACACAGCCTGTCATACTATCAAAATGAAAATTGCGTATCATGCAGAAGCACAATACGCAGATATTTCAAGCTGCTACCCGGATTCGGACCGGGGACCTCGTCCTTACCAAGGACGCGCTCTACCAACTGAGCCATAGCAGCATTCCGAATGGGGGAAGGTGGATTCGAACCACCGAAGGCGGTGCCAGCAGATTTACAGTCTGTCCCCTTTGGCCACTCGGGAATTCCCCCTAATTGTACAGTACGCAACCTGCATACTGTATTGGAGCTGGTGATCGGAGTCGAACCAACAACCTGCTGATTACAAATCAGCTGCTCTGCCATTGAGCCACACCAGCAGTTTATACAATTCGCAAGGTTTCGTTTTGGCTTTCCTTTGTTCGGATTGCCGTGTTCTCTTGGGAACGATGATATTATACCACAGCCGGCTGCGTTTGTCAACACCTTTTTTCAATTTTTTCAAAGTTTTTTTCGATTTTTTTCGCGCCGATCGTTTTCAGGACGTGCCGCTCCCCCGTTTTTCCATACGGTGCAAGGGAAATCCGGCTTTCGAGATCCTTAGGTGTCCTCCGCTCCGTTCGGACTTTGGTTCGATTCTGCCGTCCGCTGCCCTTCCCTCTCGTTTTCCCGAAGCTGACGGCAGCTTTTTCCCGTGAAGCGGCGCAGGAGTCTGGCGAAATAATGCGCGTCGTCGAAGCCGAGAGACTGTGCGATCCCGGACAGCGGCAGATCGCTCTCGTCCAGCATCCGCACTGCCGCACGCAGCTTCAGATCGAGGACGTACCGCTTGAACGGCATTCCGACGACCGCCCTGGCAATCCGATTGAGCTGGGAATAGCTGATGTGGAGCATTTCCGAGGCGGATGCCGCACTGACCATCGCTATGGGCATATGCTCCCAATCGTTCAGGGAAAGATAGTAGGAAAACCGCTCCCTGGAATTGGCATTGGCGGCCTGTGAAAACCACAGTGCGGCATAGGTATGGGCGGCGAAAACCTCCCCGAGCTGTATGGCGGCGGTCATCTTTTCCTCCGACAGACACTGTGTGTTCTCAAACGCGCGGCGGATCTCTTCTCTGTACGGAAACAAATTCGCCTCATCCAGGGCAAGCAGCTTCTCCCACAATGGTTCAAACTCCGGCTGTGCATCACGGAATGCCTGTCCGAGGAAGATATAGCCGACCAGCTCCTCCTGCCACATGAGCGGAATGATGGCCTCCGACAATCCAAACGGACAGGTATACGCGATCGTGCACCGATTGTTCAGAACCTTTTTGAGATGCGCGTTGTCGCATTTCAGGCAGTTGTGCAAAAATGCGGGACTGTGATTCCGACAGGCGGCGCAGAAATTTCGCACATCGTCTCCTGCCGCCGCGTACAGAGAATAGTCCCGATTGTGCAGTCCGACGTGCAGACCGGTGAGCCTGTGCAGCGCAAGCGCAAACTGATCGAGAGTCTGTTTGTTGAAAAGTAGTTCGTTTTTCGGCTGCATTCCACTCGCCATGCGCGTTTTCTCCCCACAATTTGCAAGATTTGTCCCTTGTGTTACCTCTGTGTTTAGTATATCATAAAGAGGACAGAAATGCAATCTGCTCTTTACATTTATTTTATGATGGAGGTTTGTTTTATGAAACGCACGCTCACAGTGCTTCTTGCCGTCTTACTCCTTGCCTCCGCAACCGCCTGTGGAGAAAAAACGTCCGGTGAAACGAACGAAACCGAATCTACTGTCGTCTCCGGGGAAAGCGTGACCGAAACCGAATCGGAAACCACACCGCTTGCATCCCTACAGAAAATGGATCATGGCGGATACGCATTCCGCATGCTCGGCGACACGAACTCCAACTGGTGGATCATCTCCCTGAACGCCGACGAGGAAACCGGCGAGATCATCAACGATACGGTATTTCAGCGCAAAACCTTTGTAGAGGACCTATATAATGTAAAGATCTCGCTGGAAGAAACGACAACGGCGTCGGCACAGATACAGAAGTCGGTGCAGTCTGGCTCCGACGAGTACGATCAGGTATGGGAAAGGATCAGCACCTGTCTGCCGATGGCGGAAGCCGGACATCTGCTCGATCTCCATTCCGTGGACGCGTTGTCATTCGATCCACGGTGGTGGGACAAAAACTCCATCGACGCTTTCACCTTCAACGGCAGAATATTCTTCGCCTGCAATGACACCAACGTACACACCATTGAGGGATGCAGTGCCATGTTCTTCTCCAAAACGATGGCAGAGCAGAACAATCTGGAAAACCCATATTCCCTCGTTCGCGAGCAGAAATGGACCCTTGACAAGATGGGGGAAATGATGAAAGCAGTCGCCGCAGATACAAACGGGGACGGCAAGCGCAACGACGGGGATACGTTCGGTCTGGTCACAGGCATTGGGCAGTATTTGTCTCTCGTGGATGGAGCCGGGACACAGCTTGTGTATCTCGATGAAAACGCCGATGAGACCAAGTTCGTGCTGAACACCGCCTCCGCCGACGTGATCGACATCACAGCCAAAGTCGCAGCACTGCTGAACGACAAAAGCCTGACGGTGATCGTAAATAACGATGAATGGGGCAGAACGAGCTTTTACACGGATATGGCACTGTTCTACATCATGCAGCTCGGCACCATCGCGGATCTGCGGGACAACATGGAAAATCCGTTTGGTGTGCTGCCATTCCCGATGCGCGATGAAGCCCAAGACTACTACACCTGCTGCATGGAAGCAACGGCACAGGCAATGTGTATCCCGCAGACCGCTGCCGCCAACCGCGATGTGATCGGCGACGTGATCGAGGCGATGGCCATCTACTCCGACGCATATCTGACCAACGCCTACTACGATACAACGCTCAAGGGCAAAATCGCGCGCGACGAGGACACGACGGAAATGCTCGATCTGCTGACCGCGAACCGCACGTTCGATTACGCAACCTGCTACGGATCCTGGCAGGTATACAACCAGTACCTCTCGAGCGTACAGAAAAACGGCGCGGAGCAGCTTGCATCCATGACGGAGAAAATCCAAGATAAGTTCAACGAAAAAGCCGCCGCCGCAGGGGAAGCGTTGCGCAATGTGCAGAACTGAACCACTGCATTTCTCGAATCGGAAAGGAGTACCGCATATGTATCACGTAGCAAAACCGACGCCGGATCAACTCCGTTGGCAGGACATGGAGCTTGGCGTTATCATCCATTACTGCATGGACATCTACAATCCGGACTGCAAGCATATCAAAAATGCAGAGGTCGCGACAGAGATTCCGCCGGAGAAGATCAATCCAAAGCATCTGGACGTAGACCAATGGCTGCGCGCCGCAAAGGCAATGGGAGCCAAATACGCGGTGCTGGTCGCCAATCACTGCACCGGCTTCTCCCTCTGGCCAACGGCGGAAAACGACTATTGCACCCGTTCTCTTGCCTGGAAGGATGGCAAGGGAGACATCTGCCGCGACTTCATTGCAGCGTGCCAAAAATACGACATCAAGCCGGGCTTTTACTATTCGACAGGCTGCAACGGCTACTATGACATCAACGACGGGACGATCCGCGGAGAGTACCGGACGGAGAAATACCGCGAATATGTTCGGCACGTTGAAGCGCAGGTGACGGAGCTATGGACGGAATACGGAAAACTGTTTGAGATCTGGTTTGACGGCGGTGTGGTGGACCCGAAGCAGGGCGGTCCGGATCTGGTACCGCTTCTCCAAAAGTATCAGCCGCAGGCAATGTGCTTCCAGGGACCGAAGGAGCACCTGAACGATCTGCGCTGGGTCGGCAATGAGGATGGTCTGGCACCGGAAAACTGCTGGGCAACAACGAACGCCGGCGACTCCAATTTTGACGGCACGGTCTCCCACGAGGAAGCAGGCATCGGCGATCCGAACGGGATCCACTACTGGCCGGCGGAAACGGATATGCCAAACCGGAACCACCATGGATTTGGCGGCGGCTGGTTCTGGCGCGCGGGGGAGGAGGACACGGTATTCACGCCGGAGGAGCTGCTCGACTGCTATATCCGCTCGGTCGGCCGCAACTCGAATCTGCTGCTCGGCATGGGCATCTCCACCGACGGCGATTTCAAGGATGAGGAGCAGTTCATCGCGTTCGGCAAGCTGCTCCGGGAAACCTTCGGCACACCGTTTGCCATCGCAGAAGCCCCGGATTCCCTCGACTGCACCCTGATCGCGCCGGAGGGCAAAACGGCTCAATATCTCGTCATCCGGGAGGACATTGCCGACGGACAGCGAATCCGTGCATTTGTGATCCAGGCGGACGGACGCGAGATCTATCGCAGCAACTGTGTCGGTCACAAGCGCATTGTCCCGCTCGCGAGATACGGCGCGGAGGGTGCAAAATCGATCACCTTCACCGTCATAGAAGCCGTCGGAGAAGCAAAGCTGCGCGATGTGGCTCTCTATTGACATCCCCCCTGTCCTCAGCGTTTTCCAAAGAATGCACCAAATCCCATAGCTCCACATTTTCTCCTACCGTTCGCTTTTTTCTGCACCGCCTTGTCTTTTTCAGGGGACAGGGCGGTTTTTCTCTCCATCCGGGTTGACACGGGCATGGCAAAAATGCTATAATACAGGCAGAAAATCCACCCCAGATCATGGAGTGGAAATACTGTGCAGCCGACAGAGGGAGTGCGCCATTCCTGACGTTTGCTGCCGTTATGGAGGAAAATCATGTATCCATCCTTATTGGACACCTTAGGCGGCTATCACATCGAAAACACAGCGGACTGGGAAGCACTGCGTCGTCCGGAGCTGATGGCACTGCTCGAAAACACCATCTACGGTGTGCGGCCGGCAGAAGCGGAGCGGAATCTCCATCCGACCTTCAAAATACTCTGCGACGAAACGAATTTCCGCGGCACACCGACGCATTTTGTGAAGGTTGCAATCACGGCGGGCGGCTATACCTTCGCTGTGCGCGGCTTCCTGCCGGAACAGGCAAGCGCGGATCACCCGGTGCCGGTATTTGTGTACGTCATGCACGAATATCAGGAGAAGCAGTTTGACTTAGAGGAAACGCCGGACTGCATCAACGTCCCGATCCAGCAGATCAATGCGCGCGGATATGCGGTGTTTGTGATGCCGACGTCGCAGATCTATCCCGATGAGGAGCACAAGGCGGACTACCGTGCCGGCGTATTCGCGCATTTCCAGCCGGATCGCTCCCTGCGTCGGGACAACGACTGGGCGACGATCTCCGCGTGGGCATGGGGTGCGTCCCGTGTGCTCGATTATCTGGAAACGGATCCCCGCGTGAATGCAAAAGAAGCGGCGGTGGTCGGTCATTCGCGCGGCGGAAAAACGGCCCTCTGGTGCGGTGCGACGGATACGCGGTTCGCCCTGTCCATCTCGAACGCGTCGGGCTGCTCGGGTGCCGCGATGCATCGGGACAAGATCAAGGAGGGCGAGACGATCCGCGCCATCAACCGGACGGACTGGTTCTGCGGCAACTACCACAAGTACAACGATCTCGACAACATTCTCCCGTGTGACCAGCATATGCTCATTGCCGCCATCGCGCCGCGGCTCTGCTATGTCGAAAGCTGCTCGGAGGATCTGTGGGCGGCTCCCGCGTCGGAGAGACTGTCGTGCCGTCTTGCCGGGGACGCGTATGCACTGTATGGCAAAAAGGGCGCGGTGCTGCCGGAGGAAAGCGACATCACGGCGGACACCCCGTATCACGAGGGGAATATCGGCTACCACATGAAATCGGGGCCGCACTGCATCCTCGCCTACGACTGGGAGCAGTACATGAATTTCTGGGACAAAAAGCGCACGGAACAGTAAACATGGAAGCCAAAAAGGAGAGCGATCCGGTGACGGAGGACTCTCCTTTCGCGTGTATGCCGTATCTTACGCCGCTTCCTTCTCCCGTGCGTCCACGATCTCATAGAAATCGCTGTACGTCAGCTCTGTCAGGGTAATCGAGCAGAACCGGGTACGCTCCTCGTTGGCTTGATCAAGCGGATCATATCCGCGTTCGGTAAAAACCTCTTTCGGATACGCTTCATCCGGCAGTGTCGTCATTTTCAGCTTTGCCGAGGCGACATACGCACCGTTCTGCCGATACGCGCGGATGACAATCGTGTAGGTATGCCCAACAAGTGTGCTGCGCGAGACAATCCCGGTAGCCAGCGTCTCTTTTCCAATCGGACAGACATTCACCGTAACCGGCGCGTTGATCTGGAAAGAATTTGACTCCACCCAGTTGCTCAAATTAGGTTCTTGCGGTTCGTTCAGGCTATACGCCAGATGAATCGTTTGGTCTGTCGGATCTTCCGTCTCCACCTGCACATAGCCACCAAAATCGACAAACAGATTGAGATTCTGCATAAACATATGCGCCGCATCCGGATGATACCCCATCGCAGCCATGATCCGCGTTTCTCCCACCGCAAGCGGCTCCTGTGCATATACCACATCACCTGTTAAGGATTCCCCCGTATCGTACAGAATCCACTTCCCGTCCTGTATCGTTTCTTCGTCATACTTCCAATAGCCTGTACCCTCATACTCCCGTTTCAGCACAAATGCACGAATATCCAGAGAAAGATCAAGTTCTTCTTCACTGCCGGATTGACAGGCGCATAACGGAAGCAGACATAGTATGGCAAGAAGAAAAGATAAAATTCTTTTCACAGTAAACTCCTGTTGTGATTGTGCAAATGGTATTCCCCACAAAAAACGAGGAATTTTCTTTCTATTGTGTTTGTCTTGTTCAATCCCACAGATGATCATTTTCCGGAGTGGTGATGATCTCGGGTATAAGGATCATATCCTCCGGATTGAGTACAGGCGGGACAAACTCCACCGGTTCCGTTTCTTCCTCCGGCAGTGTGCCGTACAGAGCAGTGTAGGTTTCATCAAACGGTGTACTGATGAAAACGTCTTTTCCCATCAAAACCGAATCCGGCAGTGTGATTTCTGTCAGAGATTCGCAATAGCAGAACGCTTCATCTGCGATACGTACAGTATGTTCCGGCAAGGCATCAAACGTGACCTTTTCCAAATAATGATTGGAAGCAAACGCCGCTTTACCGATATACTCTATATTTGAAGACATCCGTACTGTGTGCAGACCATCTTTCGCACTAACTAAATACTGGAACGCATAATCTGAAATTACGGTAACCGTATCGGGAATGTAGACGGAAGTGATTGTTTTATACTTTGGGAAGAAGCGCGAAATATTCTCATAATACAAAACACCGTCAAAGGCTCCATTTCCGATCACTTGAATCCCATCGGGAATGATGACCTCTCCGCCTTCTCCGCGGTACCATGTAAGAACCACCAGACCATCTTCGTTATACTCTACCAGGAATGCTTCGGGAAAATCCTCCAGAGATTTTTGCGGAAGCGTCTCGTCTTTCTCCACCGATTCCGTATCTGTTTCCAGCGCATCCGTATCACTTTCGGACGTTGTGTTCTCAGACACATCCGGTACATTTCCGGGATAGAACGTCGCTGATGAGTCGGATTCTGTTCGTGCGGCACAGGCAGCCAGAATCAGGATAAAAACGCCAATGGCGAGAAGGACTCTTTTGTTGGGAATCATTTGTCCTCCTTCTCACAGTATGAGAGTTTAGCACAAAAATATAACTTGGCGCAAGTATGAAAAGGCGCATAGACATTGTTGACATTTCCGCATTCCTGCACTTTCCCGCTTTCGTTCTTAACGGTCGTGCGTGTTTCGGAATTGCCTGTTCTCGTCTATGCGCCACTATAAATACGCTTCAATGGATACGGCAGGGTC
>USGH01000020.1 GCA_900554225.1 uncultured Eubacteriales bacterium
GACAGACCGCCAGTGTCGCCACAGCCGCGCCGAGTACACCTGCCCGCTTGTATCCGATGTACGTCGCGCCGTTGATGGCCACGGGACCGGGCGTCGATTCCGCCATTGCCACCATATTGAGAAACTCCTCCCCTGTCAGCCAATCCCGCTTTTCGACGCACTCCTCCTCCAGGAGCCGCAGCATCCCGTAGCCGCCGCCGAACGTGAACGCGCCGATTTTCAAAAAGGTCCAAAAGAGCGAGCCGATCTCCCCCGCCCGCCGTGTCTCCAGTCTGCCGTAATCCATCCGCGCACCTCCCTGTCGTATCTCTTCCTAGAATAGTATACGCCACCTCTTTACATAAATCCATTCCCATGTTATAATAGTATCCATAGATATTTCTTTATGCTTTTGGGGGTACACCATGGACATACGACACCTGCAGATTTTCCGGATGGTCTGCGACTGCGGCGGGATCACGGCGGCGGCGGATCGACTGAACGTGACCCAGCCCTCGGTCAGCATCGCGATCCGGGAATTGGAAGCGTACTATCACGTCAAGCTTTTTGACCGGATCAACCGAGGCGTGTATCCGACAGAAGCGGGACGGCTGCTGCGCCAATATGCGGACGCGATCCTCACCCCGTTTGCCGAGGCGGAATCCGTTCTGCGCACCGGTCGGGCGTTTGTGCAATGTCGGATCGGCGTGAATGTATCGGTGGCGGAGGCGTATCTCGGCGATTGGATCGAGACGATCCGCCAAACCGCGCCGGAGATCGAGCTGACCGCCTTTGCCGACAACAACGAACGGCTTGACAGACTGCTCACAGAAAACCGCATCGACCTTGCCGTATACGACGGAGCCATCGACCGTGCGGCAAAGACCGTACTGCCTCTGTTTACGGAAACGGAAGCCGCCGTATGCGCACCGACATTGTACGACAGGGAAACGATCACGCCGGAGGAGCTGTCACACCATCCCCTGCTTCTGCGGGAATTGGGCAGTGGACAGCGATCCGCCGTGGACAATGCGCTCTCCCGCTTCGGCTACACGTGTGCGGTCACGAGCGTGAGTACGCTGGCTCTGGTGGAATTGGCGGCGCAGGGGATCGGGATCGCCGTGGTGCCGATGCGGCTGGCGAAGCATCTATGCGAAAAATACGGGCTGCGTCTCTGTACCATTGCAGACGAAACGGGCACAGCGGCGATCCAGCGCGAATATGTGCTCGCCCATCTGCGCCACAAGAACCTGACCCCAACCATGCGCAGCGTAATGGAGACCTTGCAGCACTGCGCCATAGGACTGGTGGAGTGATTTTCGCGCAATGATTAGCCGCAGTTGTCAACATCTGCAACTGCAAGTTGTACTTGCCAAACGAAGAATCGAACCATGCAAGAAGCAGTTGATTGAAAAAGAACGCCGTTTGTGGTATACTGATGGCAGAAAGCATCCGGGACAGTTCCCGGTGGGAGGACATCGATGAAAGACAAAGCAATCGAAAAGAAACAGAAAAAAGAAAAACAAAAGGCGGAAAAGCCAAAATTCGGCATGTGGTCGAACACGGCGTTTATGATCCGCACGGCATGGCAGGACCAGGAGAAAATGGTCATCGTCCTCTGTGTCGTGACCGCACTCCTTGCCGTGGCGAACAGTCTTCTACAGCTCTACGTCACCCCCGTCCTGCTCGACAACGTGGAATCGCACGCGCCGCTGGGAACGCTCCTTGGGACGATCACCCTCTTTACCGTGGGACTGCTCCTGTGCGCCGCGACCTCCGCCTATCTCGAAGAAAACACCATGTACGGCAGGATTCAGGTGCGGCTCGCCATCATCCGACAGATGGGGATCAAATCGGCGACGACCTCCTTCCCGAATCTCTACGACGACAAATTCCTGAAGCTGCGCGCGAAATCCTCCGACGCAACCTCCGGCAACAGTCAGGCGACAGAGGCGGTCTGGGGGACGCTCTCTACGCTTTTACAAAATGTTCTCGGCTTTATCCTCTACCTCTTCTTACTCTTCTCCCTCGACTGGCGCATGATCGTCGTGATCCTTGTCACCGCCGTTGCCGGATACATCGTCACCAAATATGTCAGCGAGTACGAGTATCGGCACAGAGAGGAATTCGGCGCGCTGGAAAAGCAGTTATTCTATATCGACCGGGTCGCCAAGGATCGCACAGCCGCTGCCGACATCCGCATTTTCCATCTGCTGCCGTGGCTGAAGGAGGTCCAGGATAAGGCACTGACCGCCTATCAGGCTCTCTCCGGCAAGGCGCAGAACACCTACATCTGGGCATCCATCGCGGATCTCGTGCTGGCATTTCTCCGCAACGGAATCGCCTATGCGTATCTGCTCTCGCTCTGCCTCCACTCCGGGATGCGCGTATCCGCGTTTCTCCTGTACTTCTCGGCAATCGGCGGATTTGCAACGTGGATCACCGGGATCCTCGGCAATCTGAATACCTTACATAAGCAGAGCCTCGATCTCTCGACGGTGCGGGAGTTTCTCACCTATCCGGAGCCGTTTTCCTTTACCGGCGCGTCGCTTATCCCGAAACCGGACAAGGCATACACCATCGAACTGCGCGACGTGACCTTCCGCTATCCCGGCACGGAGCGCAACATTCTCGAACACGTAAATCTCACCCTCCATCCCGGTGAGAAGCTGGCGGTCGTCGGACTGAACGGCGCGGGGAAAACCACATTGGTCAAGCTGCTCTGTGGCTTCTATGATCCGACAGAGGGCGCGGTGCTCTTGAACGGACGGGACATCCGGGAATACAACAGACAGGACTACTATTCCCTGTTCTCCGCTGTGTTCCAGGATTTCGACACGCTTGCCTCCACCATCGCCGCCAATATCGCCCAGAGCGAGGACGCCATCGACTACGACAGGGTATGGCACTGCGTCGATCAGGCGGGGCTGCGGACGAAATTTGAATCCCTGCCGGACGGTCTGGAGACAAAAATGAACCGGGATGTATATGAGGACGCTGTAGCCCTCTCCGGCGGCGAAACCCAGCGGCTGGTTCTCGCACGTGCATTATACAAAAACGCACCGATTCTGATGCTCGATGAACCGACCGCGGCACTGGATCCGATCTCCGAGGCGGAGCTTTACGAAAAATACAGCGAGATCACCGCCGGACGCTCCTCCGTGTACATCAGCCACCGCTTGGCATCCACGCGTTTCTGCGACCGGATCATTCTGATCGGCGACGCGCGGATCTTAGAGGAAGGCACACACGAAGAGCTCTTGGCAAAGGGTGGGAAATACGCGGAGCTGTTCACGGTACAGAGCCACTATTACGCGGATTCTGCCGCAAACGAAACGGAGGATGCGGAATGAAAAAGAACGAATCGAAAAAAACGACGCTGCGGCAGGCATTCTCAATCAACCGGCGCGCGTTTGGAATGCTATTCCACAAATACCCGGCAATGTTTCTCTCCCGGCTGCTCCCGGTGATCTTCAACGCGCTGTCTCCGTATGTCGGCATTTACCTTTCCGCGCAGATCATGGATGAGCTGTCCGGGAACCGCGATCCGCTCGTGCTGCGGAATCTGGTTTTGGCGACCCTATTCTCCGCTGCCGCCATTGCGCTGGTCACAGCACTGCTGAACCGTTGGCGGGAGACCGTATGCTCTGCCATGTATTTGCAGGTAGAGGGCTTTTTCGCGGAAAAAATGCTCTCGCTCGATTTTCTTTCCATTGACGATACACACACCCACGAAATGCTCTCGACGATCCGGCAGAACCAGAATGGCGGCGGCTGGGGTCTGTACCGCGTCATTGGCAATGTAGAGTCGCTGCTCTCCGCGTTCTGCAATCTCTTTGGCGGGATCGCGCTGACCGTAACCCTGTTTGTCCAGCGTGTTCCGGACGACAGCGGCAATTGGACCGTTCTGAACCATCCGCTTTTTGTGCTCGCCGTGGTGGCACTGCTGCTCTTTGTGACCTATCTCGCCCCGATGCTGTCCACAAAGGCGAACAGCTACTACGCAAAAGCGGCAGGGAACCATAATCTTGGCAACCGCCTGTTCGGCTTCTTCGGCTTTCTCGGCAACCGCAACCAGTACGCCGCCGACATCCGTATCTACCGGCAGGGGGATATCTGCGCGAAATACTGCGCTGACAAAACGGCTACCTTTGGCTCCAAGGGTCCGTTTGCACGACTGGCGCGCGGTCCGATGGGACTGTACAGAGGCGCGTCCGCTGCGGTATCCGTACTTTTCACAGGGCTGGTGTATGTGTTCGTTTGTCTGAAGGCGTGGGCGGGCGCGTTTGGCGTCGGCGCTGTGACCCAGTATGTCGCCTCGATCACACGGTTGTCCGGCAGTCTCTCCTCGCTTCTTTCCACCACCGGCGATATGCGCAACAACGCGCCGTTTCTCTCCCTGGTGTTTGACTTTCTCGATATTCCGTCCGTGATGCAGAAGGGCAACCGTCCGTTTCCGAGCGGGGACACCCACGAGATCGCGTTTCACGATGTGTCTTTCCGCTATCCGGGCGCGCAGACGGACGCGTTGTCCCACGTGAATCTGACCTTTACGACCGGGGAACGGATGGCGGTGGTCGGCAGAAACGGCAGCGGCAAATCCACATTTATCAAGCTCCTGTCCCGGCTGTACGATCCCACCGAGGGCAGTATTACCATCGACGGCGTGGACATTCGCGAGATCGACTACACGACCTATCTTGCCGCATTTGGCGTGGTGTTCCAGGATTTCAAGCTGTTCTCCCTGCCGCTTGGTGAAAATGTCGGTGCCGGGAAGGTGTATGATCGGGATCGCGCGGAAACGGATCTTGTCAAGGCAGGCTTTGGGGAGCGGTTACAAAAGCTGGAAGCGGGACTGGACACCTATCTCTACAAGGACATTCACGACGACGGCACCGATTTCTCCGGCGGCGAAGCGCAGAAGATAGCGATCGCACGCGCACTGTATAAGAACGCGCCGCTTATCATTCTGGACGAACCGACCGCAGCCTTAGACCCGATTGCGGAATCCAGGGTCTACGAAAGCTTTGACGAGATCGTCGGCGACAAAACAGCGGTCTACATCAGCCATCGTCTGTCCTCCTGCCGCTTCTGTCAGGACATTCTCGTGTTCTATACGGGCAGGCTTGTGGAACGCGGCGCGCATGAAGCCCTGGTGGAAGCCGGCGGCAAATACGCAGAGCTGTGGGAAGCGCAGGCGCAGTATTACCGTAAGTAACGCGCATCGTTCAACTGTTTTGGCAGACGAACAAAAAAGTCATACGGCAACAATTTTTGTCGTATCCCATTGACATTTCCAAAATTTCTGCTATAATGATTCCGGTATTTTTCGCAAGCGGAGAATGCCGGAATTTTTTATACCAATTTCGGAGGAAATTATGGAAAAGAACACCTCAACCTTTGGAGCGAAATGCAGACACGTATGGAATTATTTCTCCCTCTACGAAAAGATCTGGTTTTTCTCGATTCTCATCCTGGCGTGCGTTTTTGCCGTGCTGTTCCCGGAGGAAGACATCAACGGCGTCCGCGGCTCCATCATCATGGGGCTGTATTTAGCGGACACGTTTTTGAACATCCTCTGTGAGCTGCTTATCTCCAAGCAGAGCAAGTGGAACTTCATCGTCTCCCTGTTTGTGGAGATCACGGAAATTCTCATCTGTATCGTATTGTCGTATCGCTTCGCCACGATGGCATCCACTCTGTTCTTCTGGATCCCGATCGACATCATCAGCTTCATCAACTGGCACCGTCACCCCGATAAGAAGGACGACGAGGTGACGGAGGTGCGCAAGCTGTCCGGTTGGGCTGAGGTCGCGATCATTGCGGGTATTGTTGTGTGGACGCTCGGCGTGGGCTATTTCCTCACCACGCTGGACATCGGAACCGATCTTTTCGGAGGGAATCAGACGCTGGAGACGTGGGTCTGCTATCTGGACGCGTGCGCTTCCGCTGTCGGCATCTGCAACGGTCTGTTCATCCTGTTCCGGATCCGGGAGCAGTGGATCGCGTGGTACATCTGCGCGCTCCTCGAGGCGACCATCAACATTCTCTCCGGTCAGTACGTCCTGCTGGTGCTGAAGGTCGGCTATCTCACGAACACCACCTACGGCTACATCAAGTGGACGAAGTACATCAGGGAGCATAAAAAAGAGCTGGAAGCCAAGAAGCAGCTCAGCCTATAACCAGATGAAAATCGCGGGAGGAAACTTCCGCTTTTTTCTAAGGATGCTCTGTATCCTCCGCATTTTTGCGGCGGAATACCCGGATATATGGCTTTTACGCAAAAAACGGTCGGGGAGCAGAGCCTTCCCAGAAAGTCATCTTTTCAGGAGATCACCATGACTACACATGAAAAAATCCTCTCCCTTCCACTGACGGACACGCAGATTGCGTTCTTCTATCTCGGTCAGGAAGGCTATATCCTCAAATTCCGGAATACCTATCTTCTCATCGACGGCTACCTGACCGATTTTCTCGACCGCGCACCCGACCGTGATCCCCGTCTGTTCCGCCGCTTTCCCTCTCCCCTGACCCCGGAGGAATGCGATTTTGTCGATTTCGTGTTCTGCTCCCACCGCCACGGCGACCACACCGATATTGCCACCATCCAGGGGATCGCCGCCGTGAATGACCACGCTGTATTCTGTATTCGGGCGGCGTTTGCAGAGGAGGTTGCCGCGATGGTGGAGGTATCTGTACGTCCGCTTGCCACAGATGAAACGATCCGCCTGACGGATTCGATCACAGTGACAGCGATTCCTGCCGCGCACGAAGAACTGCATCCGACAGACGGCGGCAATTACGCGGAAAACGGCTTTGTGTTCGATTTTGACGGAATACGCGTCTATCACGCCGGGGATTCCTGTGTGTATGACGGTCTGGAGGAACGGATACGCGGCTCTCATGTCGTCATGCTGCCCATCAACGGCCGGGATTACTATCGTCTCCAGCGAAACTGCATCGGCAATATGGATGCGCTGGAGGCGATCACCCTTGCCCACCATGTCGGCGCATCGCTCTGTATCCCGATGCACTACGATCTCTTCCCGCACAACCGGGTCTGCCCCGCGAATTTTGTGAACACCGCTGCGCTGTACCACGAGGAATACGGTGCGCTGACCCCGTATCACCTGTTCCAGCCGGGCGAGGGCTATATCTTCACGCCGGGACTGTAAGATTGTCTGTTTTGCGCGCCCGGACACAAAAATCCACCAAAAAAAACGACTGTACGCCGGAGCTTTTGCCGGAATACAGCCGTTTTTTTGCGCATTTTCCGCTTTGCAAGCACCGCTTGCGCGGTCTTATTTTGCGAAATACTGCCGCAGCTTGTCCACATCCCGCTCGATCACCGCTGAGAGGATCGCTTCCCACG
Organism: uncultured Eubacteriales bacterium; assembly: GCA_900554225.1. Taxonomy (GTDB): domain Bacteria; phylum Bacillota; class Clostridia; order Oscillospirales; family CAG-272; genus UMGS1696. The sequence continues at coordinate 7,352 of USGH01000020.1, forward strand.
GAATGGACTGCGCATCCGTGACGATGGTGCGCTTGCCGGAGAAGTCGCCGTCGATGTCCCCGGAGAGGATCGCGTAATTGGTGTTCACGTCGCCGTCGATTTCGCCCGTGATCGCCACGAATGCAGCGTTGATGTCGCCGCCGTCATGATCGCCGTTCACCGTAACCGTTCCGTCATAACAGGATATCTCTCCATCCACATTTCCATTTACCGTGAGCGCATCGCATTCCACCGTGTCCGCGCTGACGTCTCCGTTTACCGTGAGCGGACCGCATCCCACATCTCCGTCAATGTCTCCGTTCACCGTGAGCGGACCACATTCCACGTCTCCGTCAATGCCTCCGTTTACCGTGAGCGCACCGCATTTCACGTCTCCATCTACATCGCCGCCGACCGTCAACGCGCCGCAGTTTATGTCGCCGCCGACATCTCCGCCAACAGACGTACAGCCATTCACCGCCAGATCCCCGCCTACATCGCCTCCTACCGTCAAAGGGCCGCTGGTTATATCTCCGGATACGTCTCCCTCCACCGTAACGGAGAGCTTGCTCACCAGATCCGCACAGCTTCCTTCTAAGACGATCCGTACACGCTCGTGCATACCAACGGGCACCTCTGTCGCATTGTTGCAGGAATCCACCAGAACGACCGTGTAAGACCTGTCCTCGGACACGCTGCCAACATATACGCTCCGCTCCGGCGTATCTTCCTGTTCCCGTTTCGTCCATGTATCCATTTTCCCGACTTCCTCCTTTTCCTCTGCATCGGTTTGCGCGGATTCCTCCGCCACATCCGTTGTCTCCGTTTCTTCCTCCGGTACCGGCTCTTCGTTCGTCTCGGATACCGCCATGTCCTCCGTCAGTCCAAGGAAGTGATCCGTAGTCTCCCCGAAAATCTTCGCCAGCTTCGGCAGGATGAGGATGTCCGGTAAAGTCTCGTTTCTCTCCCACTGTGATACCGCCTGATGTGTCACGCCGAGACGATCCGCCAGCTCCGATTGGGTGAGGTTGTGCGCCTTCCGCAGTGCCGTGATCCGCTGTCCGATGATGTTTCTGTCGATCATGTGTGTGTCCTCCGTATATGGTGTATTTTTTGAAAAACCGTGTCCCGGGCGGTCGCTTTTTCTGAAACCAGTATAACAGACCCACGAAAAATTGTCAATCAATTATTCATTGCAACGGAGAAAAAATCGTTTGCAAGTGTCGCTTGCACGATTTTCCCCCGCCGATATGCACCGATTCTCTGCTTTCCGCATATTGTATAGGTGAGAAAGCGAGGTGTTTCTATGACCAAACAGAACGGAAGCGGCTATCTGCGCGTCTGGGTCACGACCGGCGGACAGACCTTTCCCGTCGTCGGTGCGGATGTGGAGATCTGGGAACCGGGCGGTGGGATGCTGTATCGGCTGAAAACCGGCTCCGGCGGACTCACACAGACCGTGGAGGTGCCTGCACCCGCCGCTGCCGAAAGCCTCACCCCGGATGGCGGCACCCGTCCCTACGCTGTCTACACCATACGGGTCTCGGCCAATGGATATACCCCCGTGCGCGACCGCTCGGTCTCCGTATTCGATGGGATCACCGCTGTCCAGCCCGTCATCCTACAGCCATCGTCCGGCGGCGCACGGGATACAACGCGGCAGGATATACCGATCCAGCTCCATGAGCCGATCGCGGAAACGGAAAACGAATCGGAGGAAGAGATCTATGCGCGCCCCTATCCGCAGTGGAACGGCAAGGGGGAGAACGGTATGCCCTATGGAAATCCGGCACAATCGGATACCGGGAAGGCGGAGGAGGAATCGTGAACAGAGGTGCCCTGCTGCCCTACATTCCGGAGACGATCACGGTCCATCTCGGTTCGCCCTCCGTGGACGCCGCCAACGTGACCGTGCCGTTTACGGATTACATCAAAAATGTTGCGTCCAGTGAAATCTATCCGACGTGGCCGGAAAACGCACTGCGCGCGAACATTCTTGCCCAGATCAGCTTTACCCTGAACCGCGTCTACACGGAATTTTACCGGAGCCGCGGCTACAATTTCGACATCACCAATTCCACCGCGTTCGACCAGTCCTTCGTCAACGGCAGGGATATTTTTGAAAACATCTCCCAGCTTGTCGATGAAATTTTCGACCAGTATCTGCGGCGCACGGGCAGTGTGGAGCCGTTATTTGCCACGTATTGCGATGGTGTGCGGGTGCAGTGCGATGGTCTGTCGCAATGGGGGAGTGTGGAGCTCGCGGAAAACGGCAGAACACCGTATGAGATTCTTACCTATTATTATGGCGACAATCTTGCCATCGTCCGCAACGCACCGATCGCGGCACTCACCGAATCGTATCCCGGCACCACGCTCCGGCTCGGCAATTCCGGAAACGAGGTCCGCTATATCCAGCTGCGGCTCAATCGGATCGCGAAAAATTATCCGTCCATCCCGACCATTCCGAACCCCGACGGCATATTCGGTCCGGAAACAGACGCGGCGGTGCGGGAATTCCAGCGGATCTTTGGGCTGACCGAGGACGGCATTGTCGGGCGCGCGACATGGTACAAGATCGTGCAGATCTATGGCGGGGTGAAGCGGCTGACCGATCTGGCAAGCGAAGGGATCTTTCTCGATGAGGTGACGCAATTGCAGCCGGAGGTATTGCAGCGCGGCGACACCGGGAACGATGTACGTGAGCTGCAATATTACCTCAACTTCATCGGCACGTTCAACAACCATATCCAGCCGGTCGCCATCGATGGGATTTTCGGCACGGCAACGGAACAGAGCGTCCTCGATTTCCAGCGGTATTACGGATTGCCGGAAACCGGGGTGGTCAATGTCGTCACGTGGAACGCCATGCAGCGCACATACCTCGATCTGCTCGATTCCCTGCCCGCTTCTACCTTTGACGACGTGACACTTCTCTATCCCGGCTACGTTCTCCGTATCGGCGCGCGCGGTGAGGCGGTCACGGCATTGCAGACCTACCTAAACCGGATCAGCGACACGTATCCGACCATTCCGAAGCTCACCATCGACGGCGTGTTCGGCTCAGCTACGGAATCGGCGGTGCGCGCGTATCAGGAACTATTCGACATTCCAAACACCGGGGTCGTCGGCTCCGTGACGTGGAACAGCATCACCTCCACCTACCAGTCCCTGTAAAAAACGCAATCCGAAAACGGGATCGACTACGGTCCTGTTTTTGTTTTCCGATACGATCTCTGACCTTTGCAGTGCAATTTTGACCTTTGCGGCTCTGTCCGACTTTTCAAAAAAGTTTGATTTCACGAGAAAAAGTGAGAATCCGAGAGCTATTTTCGCCTAATCATCCACCATGTTGTATATTTGCCCTTCTTTGACTTTGACTTTCTCTGACTTTTGCGGTATACTATAGGCACAATGAAGGTCAAGGATAGTCAAAGACAAAAGTCAATCCAAATGAGACGTACCGCTCGACACGAGCTGCTCGACAGGTACGGAAGCCTTCGGGGAGGATGGTCACATGGTTTTGTCCGATCACATCGCCGGACTGCTCGAAAAGATGCTGGAGGACGGCGGCGGACAGGTTGAAGTCAAACGAAACGATCTGGCAGCGCAGCTTGGATGCGTACCGAGTCAGATCAATTACGTCATCACCTCCCGTTTCACACCCGAAAAAGGGTACGTCACCGAAAGCAGACGAGGCGGCGGCGGGTACATCCGGATCATCCGGGTGCAGATGTCCAAAAACCAGTACCTGATGCATTTTTTCCATGCCATCGGAGACACACTGGAGGAAAACGAAGCCCGCGCGTATCTCAAGAATCTGCTCGACCACGGGGTTATGACCGAACGGGAAGCACGACTTGCCATTGGCGTCATGAGCGCGGCGGCACTGGAAAAATGTCCGGCTGAAAAAAGAAGCGCGGTCCGGGCAGATATGATGCGGCACATTCTGATGTGCTATATGTTATAAATTACAACCGAAAGAGGGATATATTATATGCTTTGCGAAAAATGTGGTAAGAATGAAGCGACCTTCTATTATAAGGAAAATATCAACGGCACGGAAAAGGCATATCACCTGTGCGCCGATTGTGCCAAGAAGCTGGAGGAATCCGGTGAGATCCGCTCCTTTGACGGGAATTTCTTTGATTCCATGAACAAGATCTTCTCCGGCGACAATCTCTTCGGCAGTCTGTTCGCCCCGATCGGGCAGAAACACGCATTGGGTGCCGGAAATCGGGAGAAAAAGACCTGTCCGCTGTGCGGCTCCACGTTTGAGGATATTGTAGAAAACGGCAAGCTCGGCTGTCCGATGTGCTATGAGGTATTCGGAGACGCGCTCCCGGCAACGATCCAGCGCATCCATGGCAGAACGAAGCACACCGGCAACGTTCCGAAACGGTTCCGCGCCGCACTGGAAGCAAAGGAAAAGCTCCAGAAGCTGGAGGACGAACTCCACGAGGCGGTAAAGAATGAAGAATACGAAAAGGCGGCAGAGCTGCGTGACGCGATCCGTGCGCTGAAAAACCCGGCTCCGGCAGTAGAAGCACCGACGGAAACGGAAGCGGATCCGTCCTGCTCTTGCTCCGGTACGCATACAGAGGTAGCCGGAGAAAGCGAAAATCCGGCAAACCCGCAGTAAACGGGGACAGAGTGACGATTTCCATAGCGACAGACGCGGAAACGAAAGGAATGAATGGTATGTTAAAGAATTGGTATACAGAATCCGGTAAGGAAAACGATGTGGTGGTCAGCTCCCGTGTACGGCTGGCAAGAAATCTGGCGGCATATCCGTTCCCGGACTGCATGACGGCGCAGCAGGAAGAGGAAGTCAAGGCACTCCTCAAAAAGATCTATGCAGACTGGGAGGTCACGGATCTGGCAGAGCTTTCCGCAGCGGACAAGTCCTCTCTGGCGGAGCGCGATTTCATCAGTCCGGAATTTGCGCGCACCGACCGTCCGGGTCTGCTGTTCTCGAAGGACAACACACACATCATGGCTCTGGAGGAGGATCATGTGCGGATTCAATCCGTCTATGCCGGTCTTGCCCTTGAGGAAGCATACAAGGCGGCGGCAGAGGCGGACAATCTGCTGGACGATGGCGCGGAGATCGCGTTCAATGAAGACTATGGCTATCTGACCCATTGTCCAACCAATCTCGGTACCGGAATGCGCGCGTCGGTGATGGTGTTCCTGCCGGCATACACGAGAGCGGGACTGATCCGCAGACTCCAGATGCAGCTGGAAAAGATCGGTCTGACCGTGCGCGGTATGGCGGGGGAAGGCTCCGACGCGGATGGCTACCTCTACCAGATCTCGAATCAAGTCACGCTCGGCATCACGGAGGAAGAAACAATCCGTAAGCTGCAAGCCGTGATTGAACAGCTCATCACGCAGGAACGGGATCTGCGCACCAGAAACGCAGAGGAGCAGGACAACCGCGAGGTACTGCGCGACAAGGCACGTCGTTCGCTCGGCATCTGCCGGTACGCCACCAGATTGAGCGCACAGGAGCTATATAGCCTGTATGCCAATCTCCGTCAGGGTGCCTCTCTCGGACTGCTCGACACGATCACGCCGCAGAAGGTGGACGAAATGCTGTTCAGCTGTCTGCCCGGCGTGGTAACGGCGGCATCCGGCTGCAAAAATGTCGGAGAACAGAACGCTGCGCGCGCCAAAACCGCGGGAGAAATTCTAAGAGAGCTCTGAATTGTTCGAGTTTTTGCGTTACAAGGCTTGCATTTACGGCATTCTGACGCAAAAGCAGCCTTAAATCAGAGTCTTCCTTAGCGAAGCCAAACAAAGATTTGCCCCGGAGAACCTCGCCACGATGAAACGACGGGAAATCTCCGGGGCGCGTGTGTATATCTGCCAAACGGCGCGTATACTACTCTAAAGAAGAATCGGTTATCCATATAAGGGGGAAACACTATGCAGATCGGATTCACGAAAAAGGCGCAGAACGCACTGAACCGCGCGCTATATTATGCCTGCGAAATGGGTCACACCTGCGTCGGCAGCGAACATCTGCTGCTCGGACTACTGTCGGAAAAGGAGGGCGTGGCGGAATCGATCCTGGAACGGCGCGGGATCACGTTCGACGCCACACGGGAGCTGATCCGGGAACACGTCGGTACCGGAGAAGCCACCCGATTGACCGCCGCCGACATCACACCCCGGACCAAAAAGATCATCGAAGCCTCTGCCAGAGTCGCGATGGATCTCGGACACGGCTACATCGGCACGGAGCATCTCCTGTGCGCGATCTGTGACGAGCCGGAATGCTTTGCCGTCGGTCTCCTGCAGGCACAGGGCGTGGTCGCCGCGGATGTAAAACGGGACATCGTGTCGTATTTCGGACAGAGCGAGGGGGAGAAGGCGGATAAAAACAGCAAAGCGGCGGAAAACGATCTGAAGGACGCCGCCACCCTCTCTTCCTACGGCAGAAATCTCTGCAAAATGGCGAGAGAGGGCAAGATCGATCCCATCATCGGCAGAAACACAGAGACGGAGCGGGTGATCCAGATCCTCTCGCGCCGGACGAAAAACAACCCGTGTCTGATCGGTGAACCCGGCGTCGGCAAAACTGCCGTGGTCGAGGGACTGGCACAGCGGATCGTGGACGGCATGGTCCCGGATACCCTGCGGGACAAGGTGATCGTCACACTCGATCTGTCCGCCATGATCGCGGGTGCCAAATACCGCGGCGAATTTGAGGAACGGATGAAGAACGTCATGGACGAGGTGCGCCGGAATCCCGACATCATCCTCTTTATCGATGAGATCCACACCATCATCGGCGCGGGCGGTGCGGAGGGTGCCGTGGATGCCGCAAATATCCTGAAGCCCGCTCTGGCACGGGGCGAGATCCAGGTGATCGGCGCGACGACCATCGACGAATACCGCCGTCACATCGAAAAGGACGCGGCACTCGAAAGACGGTTCCAATCCGTACTGGTCGGGGAGCCTATGCCGGAGGAAGCCGTACAGATTCTGTTCGGTCTGCGGGATAAATATGAGGCACACCACAAGCTCAAAATCAGCGATGACGCGATCCGTGCGGCAGTTTCTCTATCGGTGCGGTACATCGGCGACCGATTCCTGCCCGACAAGGCGATAGACCTTATCGATGAAGCGGCAAGCAAAAAGCGGATCTCCTCCTTCATGCCCTCTGCGGATATGCGCGATACGGAAAATAAGCTCAAGTCGGTGACGGCGGAAAAGGAAGAAGCGATCCTTGCGGAGGATTATGAACGCGCCGCCCGATTGCGCGATGCGGAAAAAACGCTCACCGATACGCTCAATGCCATGAAAGGCACCGGACAAAAGGCAGTCGATCTGACCGTAACGGAGGACGACATTGCCGATATTGTGACCGCATGGACGGGGATACCGGTCAAGAAGCTGGCATCCGAGGAGGGAGAGCGGCTGCTGCATCTCGACGAAATCCTCAAAAAGCGGATCATCGGACAGGATGAAGCCGTAGAAGCCGTCGCGCGTGCCATCCGTCGCGGTCGCATGGGATTGAAGGATCCGCGCAGACCGTTCGGTTCCTTCCTGTTCCTCGGTCCGACCGGCGTGGGAAAAACGGAGTTGACCAAGGCCCTTGCCGAGGTGATGTTCGGGGATGAGGGGGCTATGATCCGTGTCGACATGTCCGAATACATGGAGAAGCACAGCGTATCGAAGATGATCGGTTCGCCGCCGGGATACGTCGGATACGATGAGGGCGGTCAGCTCACAGAAAAGATCCGCCGCCATCCGTATTCCGTGGTCCTGTTTGACGAGATCGAAAAGGCACACCCGGATGTGTTCAACATCATGCTCCAGATTCTGGAGGACGGCATTCTCACCGACGCACAGGGCAGGAAGGTCGATTTCAAGAACACAATTCTCATCATGACCTCCAATGTCGGGGCTGCGGGCTTTACGGCAAAGAGCCATCCGCTTGGATTTGCAGCCACGGGAGACGCAGAGATGCGCGAGGAGGAAAAACAGCGCGATGCGGTAATGGAGGCTCTGAAAGCCACATTCAAGCCGGAATTTCTCAATCGTCTCGACGAAATCATCCTCTTCCACAAGCTTGACAAGGCGGACATTGAAAAAATCACGCAGATCTTACTCTCCGAGGTGGAAAAACGCGTAGAGGGACTGGGGATACACGTCGTCTTTTCGCCGGAGGTCATATCGTACCTTGCCGACGCGGGGTTCGATCCCGTATACGGTGCAAGACCACTGCGCAGGGCGATCGTCCGCCGGATAGAGGATCCACTGTCCGAGGAGATGCTGCGCGGCACGATCCATACGGGAGACAACGCAGAAGCGGTTCTGGCAGATGGTACGATCATGTTCCGGCGTACCGATACGCCCGCTCCGGTGGATGAAAACACGCGGATCCCGGTGGCGGAAACTGCCGATACTGCCGCGAAATGATCCGACAAAAGCACAAGGCAAGAGAACCGTATCCGACAAAAATCGGGTGCGGCTTTCTTTTTGCCCTTGATTTCACACCGGATTTATGCTATGCTATAGGCACGATACAAACAAGGAGGCGCGTTTCATGGACGATTCCCTGCATACGGAACAGTATTTTGTACGGTACGATTACCCGCATCCCTCAGAGGAAAATCGATTGTGGCTGTCCACAGTGCGCATAGTGCCGCAGGATCCGCAATTTGTTTTGCAGATTCTGCATGGCGTGGATGAGCATAAAGGGCGGTATCTGCCGTTTATGGAGTATGTGGCACGGCACGGTGGGATTGTGGTCTGTCACGATCGGCGCGGACATGGGGAAAGCGTATTCCGGGAGGGACTCGGCTATCCCGGCGACCATCCGGACGAATACGCGCTCTCCGACATCGACGCGGTGTATGCGTCTGTATACCAGCCCATCCCGGATGACGGACTCGTTTTGATACAGGACGACGACTATCCCCGTATCGATCCGCTGCCCCGGTATCTGCTCGGTTTTTCGATGGGTTCTCTCGAAGCGGCGGCATATCTCGGTGCCAATGACACAGGGCTTGCCGGGTGCTTTTTCTGCGGAATGCCCCATCGGGAGCCGTTTGTGAATCTCGCGCGGCTATGGGTGTGGCTCCTATCCTTATGCGGCGGGGAGAGTGCCCGTCCGTTTCTCATGAATCTGTACGCGCTCGATCGCTACAACGCGGCTTTTCGCAAAAACGCGCGTCATGATGACAGCGGGGATCGATTCCGCCTGTCCGACCTAAAATCGCTCTCCTTTGCGGAAATGGAAGAGGAGCTTGCCAAGATGGAAGAAGAGGATCGGATACTGTCCGAGGCAGAAAAAAGCGATCCGAACCGCTCCGCGAACGATTTTCTCTGGCTGTCCGAGGATGAGGACAATCGGAAACGATTCGCTGCCGATCCGCTCTGTGGTGCCGACATGACCATCGCGCTTTTCCGGTATCTCCTCCGCCTTGTCCACGATGCCTACAAGAGCGCGTATTACGACCGCCACAACCGCACCATTCCGCTCTGGTTCTTCTCCGGAGAACACGATCCGATCGCCGGCGGAGAAAAGCATACGGCAGATACCGTGCGCTTTTTCCGGGACATCGGATACAATAATGTAGAAAACCGCCTGTTTCCCCATATGCGCCACGAGATTTTCGAGGATGCCGACAGAGAAGCGGCATATCAGGCGGTCACGGACGCGATCGATTACGTGAACGATACGGCAGCGACAATCCTGTGCGATCTGCACCGTGCGGAAGCGGAGGCGTATACGGAACAGTTTGGCGCAAACGAGACGGAAAAATAACGCTGTGCCGTTTCAGTGCGGATCCACACCACGCATATGACCGCAGAGAAAGGCAAGCGCGGCGAGGAGAAGACCGAAATTCACCTCCACGCGCAGGCAGATCCAGAGTACGGCGATCCAGAGCAGCACTACGGTGCAAAACGACAGAGAGCGCGCGATCCGACAGGCGGTATCCGGCAGAAACCAGAGGGACAATATTGTCTCCACCGCCGCACCGCCGTCCAGACCATGTATCGGCAGAAGATTGCAGCCACTGAGCGTCAGATGGAAAAACACGCCATTTTCCAGACCGCAGAGATGAGAGATCCATGCGGCAAGGAGTCCGGCAACGCTTCCGGCAAGTAGTACGCACAGCTCCCGTCCATACGACACTGCGTCATACGCCATCGACAGCCGGAAGCCCAGCAGCCCGACGCGCAGTCTTCGCACAGGAACGCCGCAGAGGATCGCCGCAAGCAGATGTCCGCCCTCATGAACCGCCACGGCACAGAGAAACGAAAGCATATCCACCTCCTCAGCCGATCAGCAATGCCGAAAGCACATCGGACAGGTATTCCCAGAGGTTCCATTCGCCATCGAGAAATCCGGCAGGCTCTCCCTCTGTTGGAACACCGTATGCCGGGTGCGAAAGTGCCATCACAGATACCGCGTCCGAGGGGATCTCGGGAACCGTCCTGCCATGCCGGATCTCCATGGCACAGAAGCATACCGCCGCCGTGCATCCGAGAATGAGGACCCACCGTGGCGCACGGGATGAGGGCTTTGGCTCCTCCCGCTGTCTGCCCCGCGGTTTGCCGAACATACACCTTTCCATAGGAAGCTGTTTTTTCACAATTCCGTTCCCTCCGATCCTTGAAAAATAGGCTGATTGCGACTCTTTTTGTCTTTTTCCGCACTCATTTTTGCTTCTCTGCGTATCCCCGTTGACATCCCCGGCGTACTCGTCTATAATGTATTTGTATTCTTATGACTCCAAAGCAGAGAGGTTGTCGTATGTCCACAAATCACATCACGCCGTACCGTTCCGCTTTATCCACGGTGGATCGGCTTCGTGTTACCCATACCCGTCCGGCGGTTTTCTGGATGACAGGACTGTCCGGCTCCGGCAAATCCACCATTGCATCGCACCTGGAAAAGCTGTTGGCCGATGCGGGACACGCCGTATTCATGCTCGACGGCGATACGGTACGGACCGGACTTTGCCGCGGTCTTGGCTTCTCCCCGGAGGACAGGACCGAAAATCTCCGCCGCATCGCCGAATGCGCACGTCTCCTTGCCATGTCCGGACAGATCGTGGTCGTCTGCGCCATTTCTCCGACAGCGGCGTCAAGAAGCGCGGCACGGGAAATCATCGAGCGGGACAGCGGCATCGTGTTCCATGAGGTCTACGTAAAGGCATCTGTGGAGATCTGCGCCGGACGGGATCCCAAAGGTCTTTATCAAAAAGCGTTTGCCGGGGAAATTGCGGATTTCACCGGGGTTTCCGCTCCGTATGAGGTACCGGAAAAGCCCGATATTGTCCTCGACACGGCAAATGTGGACGCAGACACCCTCGCTATGACGTTATATAACGCCGCCATGGACGACATCTACCGCCCGACGTATCTGCTGTCCCGGATGCTCTCCTGCGGTGCGCGCGCTGCCCATACCATTTTATCGATCTACAATGGCGATTATGCCGTTTCCTTCAAGGAGGACTCCTCCCCGCTGACCACCGCCGACACAAGCTCCGACGCGGTGATCTCGGCATATCTCGCAGAAGCATTTCCGGAATACGATATGCTCTCCGAGGAGGAAGCGGACGATACACGCGACGCACACGGGATCCCGAAACGGCTGAACGGCTGCGGCACCTTCATCGTCGATCCCCTGGACGGCACAAAGGAATTCATCCACCGCAACGGCGAATTCTGCGTCAGCATCGGATTTGCGGATCATCATCGTGTGCTGGCAGGTGTGATCGCGGTTCCGGTGCAGGGACTTCTCTATTACGCCATGGAGGGACACGGCGCGTACAGGCTCACTCTGCCGGATGGGTTTGGCGGAGAGCTGCCGGACGAAGCCTGGTTTGAGCGCGTACTCTTTGACAAATCCACACGGATTCACGTTTCCGACCGGCACGAGGCACTGCGCATCATGGCAAGCCGCTCCCATGGCGACCGTCAGACCGAGGCGATCCTCACGGACAACGCATCCCGTATCGGCGAGGTGATCACGGCGGGCAGCTGTCTCAAGGGCTGTCTCATCGCGGAGGGAAAGGCGGACGTACACTATCGCTACGGTGCGTTCATGAAGGAGTGGGACACCGCCGGCATGGAGATTCTCTGCAAGGAGGCAGGCGCGTCGTTTACGGATGTACATGGCAAGCCGCTCTGCGCCAACCGTGCCGATCCCGTCAACCGCAACGGCTTCCGCATTCTCAACACACCGCAGTCCGCACTGGACACAACAAACGCGGACGCATTATAAAGCGCACATCCCGGCACCGACCTGTAACGCGCCGGTCGCATGGGAGAAAGGATAAATTGGCAAGTTTATGAATTACAGTCATCTCGATATGCTCGAATCCCGGAGCATTCACATTCTGCGGGAATCCTACGCCGCATTCAAGAATCTGTGTATGCTCTGGTCGATCGGCAAGGACACCACGGTGCTTCTATCACTGGCGCG
>USGH01000021.1 GCA_900554225.1 uncultured Eubacteriales bacterium
TGCAAAAAGTAAGGCGCACAGTCCCGCAAGGAGCAGCACCGGCGACAGCGAATAGGTAAAGATCCCCAGCACCAATCCGCACACAAACGCAACGTTCATGCGGCTGACCACCAGTCCCTCAGCGGCAAGCATCACCTGCTCCGGACGATAGCCGAGGATGGAGAGGAGCGCACGTCCAATGTACGAGGTACAGAGCGCATCGGCAAGCGTCACCTTGGAGATGAGCAGCGGAATCGATACGATCACGACAAGAAGCGCAAAATAAAGCTCCGGCGAATCGGACAGGGATACCACGCCGTCGCGCAGTAGTATACGGACAAGAGACGCACAGGCCGTATATGCGCCGAAGGAAACGGTGAATACACCGAACACACGGACCCGGCAGCGCAGAAACCGCCGCATGATCCCCTCCACGAGCAGCACACAGAGACTGTCCTCTACGGATCGATTGAAGGCGCGGCGAAAAGCGGCAAAAAACCGTCCGATCGGATTCCGTCTGCACAAATCGCCAAACGCAGAGGTTGCGCCTGTCGGATACCCCGTGAAGAGCCAGCCGAAAAAGCCGTTCGCAAAGGAGCGATAGATGGTATGCGACAAATGATCGAGCGCGGTGAGGATCAGGCTGCCGCGAAACAGGGACAGGAAAAAGCCCCGCACGGATTTTTTCAAGAGAAATCCCCTTTCCCTCCACGGACATGGGCGTTTGTGGCAAAAAACTTTCGGGAACACGATGCCGTCCATTTTCTTCCCCAACATCGCCATCGCTGCCGCGGATACAGAGAGATAAAGATTGTCCAAAATCGCTATATAGCTCCGGATGCAAAGTCCGGTACGATATACAGATATTGTTATTATACCGTATTCACAAGGCGGATGCAACAGAAAAGCGTAAATTCTTTGTGTAAAATTCGGTTTTTGCCACAGGATACACGGACAGGGTTGCCGATTTCGCGCGTTCTCACACGACAATCGCAGAAAAGTTCATGTAAGATGCCAAAAACCATACCAATGAAAAAGCCTCCGCCAAAAAGCTACGGAGGTTTCTTTTCCAAATCCTGTTCACCGCGCGTCGTACAGTGCCCGGACCAGCGATGCACAGCCATCCGGCACGGCACCGTCGAGCGGACAGCCGTATTTGAGCAGCTCCCGCACATATGTGGAGCTGATGCAGGCTCTCTCCGGCGGTGCAGGCAAAAAGACCGTCTCCAGCTCCGGATCAAACCGACGCATGATCGCGCCAAGATCGTATTCGTAGGCAAAATCGGTCCCGTTGCGTACCCCGCGCACGAGATATTTCGCGCCAACAGATGCACAATAATCGGACAAAAGCCCACTGTGCACCGCGGCGTGTACGTTTTTGTAGGGCTGCACGGCACGTTCGGCGATTTGCAGCCTGTCCGCCGGCGAGAACAAACCGTGCGACTTCTCTCCATTTGCCACGATTACAACGTGTACCGTGTCAAAGATACCGGCAGCAACGCGCACCAGATCCATATGTCCCGCCGTGATCGGATCAAAGCTGCCGCTGACAACCGCGATTTTCATTCCGCACGCTCCGATGCGGCAAGAGACAGAAGCGCGATCCGTGTTCTGCCGTATACGGTGCTGCGACGGAGCGTATACTGTGCCATCAGTACCGCATCGCCGCCAAAGATCTCTTGCAGCACCCGCTCGGCAGTCGCATCCTCATCCTTGCGCACAGACAGACGGCGGCTGACGATCTCGGTATCGCATTCGCAGACAATCGAAGCTCCCGGTGCGAGAATGGGCGGCAGAAGTGCCAGAGCTTCCCGCATCAGACCGGAGGCATACGGCGGATCGAGAAACACGATGTCGTAGGCTTCCCGTCCGGCGGCACTTTTCAGAAACGGAACGGCACCGGATACGGAAACGCGGCACCGGTCGAACAGGTGGGTTTTCTTCGCATTGTCGATGATCACGTCCACGGCGGCGCGCGATTCGTCGATAAAGGTACCGCGTGCCGCGCCACGGGACAATGCCTCCAGTCCGAGCTGTCCACTGCCTGCGAACAGATCGAGTACGGCTCTGCCCTCAATATCGAACTGGATCATGGAAAATAGGGCTTCTTTGACTTTATCCGTGGTCGGGCGGGTGGCATCCCCCTCCAGTGTGGCGAGCTTTGTCCCGCGTGCGCTTCCTGTAATGATACGCATAGGCGATTTTTCCTCTCTTATATGGTTCGCGGCGGCATTCCACAGACACCGCTTTGGCTGTACTGCATCCCGCATTTTTGCCGTATGGCGCAAAGGCAGCCGGAATGCAGCGGTTTCTATTCTTTTTTATCCTTTTTTATGGGTGCGGAAATACGTGAAGATCCGCTCCGCGTCGGTCTGGCTGATCCCGGGAAGTGCGCAAAGATCTGCGACCTCCGCCTTCTTTACTGCGGCGAGACTGCCCATCCCGGTCAGCAATGCCTTTGCCTTGGCGGGACCGATCCCCGGTATCTCCTCGAGCGTGGAGGTTTTTAAGGTCTTGCGCTTTGCCTGCATCATTCTGCCGACGGTATAGCGGTGTACCTCCTCCTGGATCCCGTAGATGAAGCGGAACACGTCCATCTGGCGGGCAATCTGGATCTCGTTTTCGCCGTCGGTCAGGGTGCGCGTCTTGTGAAATTCGTCCTTGACCATACCAAACACAGGTATATCCACGTCCATCTCCGCCATGACCGCACGTACCGTATGGACATGCGCTTCCCCACCGTCGAGTAAGATCAGATCCGGGATCCGCTCCAGTGCTTCGGCAGGCTCTTCGTCCGCGCCGTCGGTCATGTGCGCAAACCGACGGGATAACGTCTCACGCATGGCGGCATAGTCGTCCGCGCCGCTCTGTCCGCGCATTTTGAACGTCCGATAGCCACTCTTGTCGAATTTGCCGTTCACGATTGTGATCATGCCCGCCGTGATGTGTTCGTCGCCAAGATTGGAGATGTCGTACGCTTCGATCCGCTCCGGCAGCACCTCCAGCCCCAGCATGGATGCCAGACGAACGAGGGTCTCCTCCGTATCGTTCTGCCGTTTCCGCGCATTTTCCGAATGGGTGCGCGCGTCCTTCACCGCCATATCGCATAGATACCGCGAAGAACCGCGCCTGGGTGTGCGGATCTGAACCTTGTGCCCTGCGCGATCGGTGATATAGGCAGCAAGCAGTGCAAGATCCCGCTCAGGCAGCTCAAAGGAGAGTAATCTCTCGCCGGGGATATATTCCCTGCTCTGGTACAGGCTCGCGAGATATGCCGTCATGGGGGAGTCACCGGTATCCGCAGACTCCGCATCCTCCTCCCCCAGCAGCGCGTCGTTGTCGAACAGCACATGCTCACTGTCCGCAATATAGCCGCTGCGGATATAGAAGACGGACAGGCAGTCCCGGAACGATACCTCGCCGCCGTAGGACTTCATGTACAGTCCGATCACGTCGCATTCCACATCCGGCGATCCAACCGCTTTCTGCCGTTCACTGAGCTTACGCAATGCCTCGATCGTATCCCGACACCGCGCCGCTTCCTCGAATTGCAGCTTGTCCGCGCAGGCCAGCATCTTCTCGGAGAGCTATTCGATCGTCTCCCGGGTACCGCCGCGCAATATCTCCGCCGCTCGGTCGATCCGTTCTCTGTATTCCGTCTCTGTCACTTCCCCGGTACACAGTCCGATGCAGCGACCGATCTGGTAATAGACGCACGGCCTGCCCTTGCCGATGTCCTCCGGAAATTTGCGTTTGCAGGACGGGATGCCGAGCGTTCTCTCCAGCGATCCGATCACGCTGTAGACAGTCTGCGTAGAGGAATACGGACCGAAATACAGACTGCCGTCCGGGATCCGCTTCCGCGTCATAGTGATCCTGGGATAGGCGGCGCGTGCGTTCAGGCGGATATAGGGATAGGATTTTGCGTCCTTCAGCTTGATGTTGTATTTCGGCGTATACTGCTTGATGAGGCTGTTTTCCAGTGCCAGTGCCTCCATCTCCGTATCGCAGGTGACAAAACGGAAATCGTATACGCTCGATGCCATCCGGGTCGTTTTTTCGTCATGCGCACCGTGGAAATACTGGGACACACGGTCTCGCAGCGAACGGGATTTGCCGACGTAGATGACCTTGCCCGCGTCATTTTCCATGATATAGACACCCGGGGTACGCGGCAGTGCCATCGATTTTTCCCGCAGATACGCTGTTGTCTCTTTGGGAGAACGCTTTTTCTCTCCGTTTTGCATCACCGTACCGCCTTTCCGCCGAAAACGACAGGATATACGCTTTTTCGCCATAACAAATTGAGCGAGGGCAGCCTATTGTCACCATCGCTCACTGTTATCCGTATTGGATTGTAGCCGCACTTCCTCCCGAAAAAGGACGCGCGGCAATCTCACGCTGTTTTCGTGCTTATTCGGCAAATCCGGTGTCGATCAAGGCGCACAGACCGTCCAGGGCTTCCGTTTCATCGGTACCGTCTGCAATCAGGGTAATGGTCATGCCCTTCACGATCCCAAGGGACAGTACGCCCAGCAAGCTCTTTGCGTTGACTCTGCGATCGTCCTTTTCCACCCAGATGGAACTCTTATAGGAATTTGCTTTCTGGATGAAGAACGTAGCCGGTCTGGCATGGAGGCCTACATTATTCTTTATGGTTACATCACGAGAAATCATACGATACGCTCCCACTAATGATATGATACTGTCCGCCAGTGCTATCCACACTTCCCGACAGGGAAAAACCGGCAAATCCGAAAAAGCAATCCTGTCGCGCCGGGTCGTTTTCTTCGTCCCGTGCAGATTGCTCCGATGCCGTCTTGATAGAGTATACCTCTACAGTTACAAATATATTATAGCAAAAAAAGGCAGTCAAATCAATAGGTTTGCCTCTTTTTTTTATCGGCAGAATCACCAACTTGTTTTCCCGATGCACGGGGTTTGTTAGAGTAGGTTGTCGATTTTGGCTCCCACGCCGGAAACAATCGGCAGTATATCTGAAATTTCTGTAAAGAAACCGCCAATCTCTCACGCATCCCGCCGCAAAAACGCAGCAGGATCTGAGATAGCCGGAGATCCTGCTGCAATATATGGATTGATTTTTATTTTATGCCTTGACGACGGTGATGGTCACATTTTCGCCGTTGATGTCCCATTCCTTCGTATAACCCACGCCGTCCGCTGCGGAGGTGAGGTTCATGGAATCGGCAAGCACGGCAGCACACACCTCAGCGGAATCGGTTCCGAGCAGATCGCACACCGTTGCCGCTCCGGTCACATATACATGGATATGATCGGTGACGACAAATCCGGCTTCCTTGCGCATCGTCTGGATCTTGGAAGTGACCTCGCGGATGTAACCCTCGCGGATCAGCGCATCGGTCAGATTGGTGTCCAAGGCGATGGTGATATTGCCTTCTGCCATGGAGTAGTACCCTGTCTTCTGCTGTACGTCGATGAGGAGATCGTCCTTTGTCAGTTCGACTGCCGTATCTCCGAACGTGAAGTGGAGCGCACCCGTTTCCTGCAGCTCTGCCATCGCACGGTTGCCGTCCAGCGCGGGATCGGACAATGCGGCGCGGATCTGCCCAAGGAGCTTACCATACTTCGGGCCGATGGTGCGCAGCTGCGGCTTGAAGGAATACGAGGAGAATGCGGATACATCATCCACAAACTCGACCTTCTTCACGTTCAGCTCGTCCGCAATGATGTCGCAGAAGAAGGGCTCCACCGTGCGGTCCGCCTTGATATACAGTGCGGCAAGGGGCTGACGCGTCTTGCGGTTGGCTCCGTTGCGGGCGGCACGTCCCATGACGACTACATCGACGACAAACTGCATATTCTCTTCCAGTGCAGGATCGATCCGGCTCTCGTCCACGGTCGGGAAATCGCAGAGATGGACGGAAATCGGGGCGGATTTGTCCACGGAGCAGACGAGGTTGCGGTAGATCTCATCCGCCATGAACGGGATCATCGGTGCCGCCGTCTTTGCCAGGGTAACAAGCGCGGTGTAGAGGGTCATGTACGCGGCGATCTTATCCTCCGGCATACCCTGTACCCAGTACCGTTCCCGGCAGCGGCGCACATACCAGTTCGACAGCTCATCCACACAGGCGGACAGCGCACGTGCGGCTTCCGGAATCTGGTACGCGGACAGTCTGCGATCGACCTCGGCTACGGTGCTGTTCAGAACGGACAGAATGTAGCGATCCATAACGGTCAGCCGGCAGTCGTCAAGGACATATTTCGTCGGATCAAACTGGTCGATCTCGGCATAGAGGACGTAGAACGCATAGGTGTTGTAGAGCGTGCCGAGGAATTTGCGCTGTCCCTCCATCACAGCCTTTCCGCTGAATCGGGACGGCAGCCACGGTGCGGAATTGGTGTAGAAATACCAGCGGATCGCATCGGCACCATAGGTATTCAGTGCCTCAAACGGATCGACGGCGTTGCCCTTGGATTTCGACATCTTCTGTCCATTTTCATCCTGCACGTGTCCGAGGACAATGACGTTCTTGTACGGTGCGCAGTGGAAGAGGAGCGTGGAGATCGCCATGAGGGAATAGAACCAACCGCGCGTCTGGTCTACCGCTTCGGAAATGAAGTCTGCCGGGAACTGTGCGTGGAACTTATCTTCGTTTTCAAACGGATAGTGGTGCTGCGCGAACGGCATGGAGCCGGAGTCGAACCAGCAGTCGATGACCTCCGGCACACGGTGCATTTCCCCGCCGCATTCCGGGCAGCGGATCGTCACCGCATCGATGTAGGGACGGTGCAGCTCGATGTTCTCCGGGCAGTTGTCGGACATTTCCTTCAGCTCTGCAATGGAACCGATGGAGTGGCGGCAGCCGCATTTGCATTCCCAGATGTTGAGCGGCGTACCCCAGTAGCGGTTCCGGGAAATCGCCCAGTCCTGTACGTTTTCAAGCCAGTCTCCAAAGCGTCCCTTGCCGATCGATTCCGGAATCCAGTTGACGGTATTGTTGTTGGCGACCAGCTCGTCGCGCACTTCCGTCATGCGGATGTACCAGGATTCGCGCGCATAGTAGATCAGGGGCGTGTCGCATCTCCAGCAGTGCGGATATTCATGCTCAAATTTCGGCGCATCAAAGAGCTTGCCTTCCTTTTTGAGATCGTCGAGCACCAGCGGATCCGCTTTTTTCACAAAGATCCCGGCATACGGCGTTTCCTCGGTCATATTGCCCTTGCCGTCCACGAACTGAACAAACGGCAGATCGTACCGGCGGCAGACACGCGCGTCGTCCTCACCAAACGCAGGTGCCATGTGGACGATACCGGTACCGTCGCTCATGGTGACATAGTGGTCGCAGGTGACAAAATGCGCTTTCTTGTTCTGACGGGGGGCCGCTTCTCCGGCACAGGCGTACAGCGGCTCGTATTCCCGATATTCGAGCGCGGAGCCGGGCATCGTTTCGAGGATGGTATAGGCGGGCGCGTCCTCGGTCTTGAGCTTTCCGAGCACGGTATCGAGCAGTGCCTTAGCCATATAGTATGTGCATCCGTCGGCGGCTGCGACCTTGCAGTATTCCTCGTCGGGATTCACGCACAGAGCCAGGTTCGACGGCAGCGTCCACGGCGTGGTCGTCCATGCGAGGAAGTACGCGTCCTCATCCTTTGCCTTGAAGCGGACGATGGCGGAGCGTTCCTTGACAGTCTTATAGCCCTGCGCCACCTCCTGTGCGGACAGAGGCGTACCACAGCGCGGGCAATACGGCACGATCTTGAAGCCCTTATAGAGAAGCCCCTTGTCCCAGATCTGCTTTAATGCCCACCATTCGGATTCGATGAAATTGTTGTCGTAGGTGACATAGGGATGCTCCATGTCCGCCCAGAAACCGACGGTGCCGGAGAAATCCTCCCACATGCCCTTATATTTCCATACGGACTCCTTGCACTGGTTGATAAACGGCTCCAGTCCGTATGCTTCGATCTGATCCTTGCCGTCCAGTCCGAGCTTCTTTTCGACTTCGATCTCCACCGGCAGACCGTGCGTATCCCATCCGGCCTTCCGCGGCACATCCGCGCCCTTCATCCAGTGGTACCGCGGGATCATATCCTTGATGACACGGGTCAGTACGTGACCGATATGCGGCTTTCCGTTGGCGGTCGGCGGGCCGTCGTAGAAGGTATAGCCGGTATGCCCCTCATGGAGCTTGAGCTGCGTTTCAAAGATATGATTTTCCTGCCAGAATTTCAGGGTCTCGCGTTCTCTGTCCACAAAATTCATGTTTGTGGGAACTTTCGCGTACATAATTCGCCCTCCTCTATTTTTGGACATTTTGCCGCCCTCTGCTTACGGAGCGCAGCGTATCCTTGATTGGCGTGTCCGAAACGCTTCCCATATGGTGGAAAAACAAAAATCCCCCGTCCGTGCAAGGACGAAGGCTCACTTCGCAAAACCACCCGCATAGGGAAACTGGACATACAGACATATGCCTCTCTGCTAACGGAGAGAAACCGGTCAAAGCTACTTTTTGCCGCATGGCACTTTCCATCATGAAGCCTTCCATACAGAGATTTCACCCGACAGCTCCGAAGGGATATTCGCCGTTTCCGCAGACCGGGCTTCCACCGCCGCCGGTTCTCTGTGCTGCCATCACAAAACGGGTACTGTCTTCTTCCACGCCTGATTTTATCTTTTGCTATCTATATTATACACGATGGCAGCGGCTTTGTCAATATCCGCCGCATATTTTTCCGCGGATTTGCCGCCGGGCGGATTGAACGCAATCCGGCAGCACCGACACGGCGGCTCCTGTAGCCGGACACCAGTATTGGTGAATTATACAGCATATTCGCAAATGATAACGTGGTTTTCATGGCACTATTCTATGAACACATGACACAGTGAATGCGAAATTTATATTCTATTCATTGACAAATTGCGAACGATGTGTTATACTGAATAGGCGGCGTTTCTTCCATTTTTGCGGATAACGGACCGCCGCACCGGACAGTCCGGTATGACAACGCATGGAGACAGAGAAGCAAGGAGATGTGGACATGGAGAATACCCCTGTCAGACTGCCGGATTGTGAGCTGGAGGTCATGCAGGTCGTCTGGCTTTTGGAAAAAGAGGGTGAACGGTACGTCACAGCCGGTCAGATCATGAAGCGGTATCCGCCGCTGTGCCGCTACAAATCGACGACGGTGCTTACGCTGCTCGGTCGCCTCCACATGAAGGGATTTTTGCTGACGGAAAAGCGCAGTCGGAATAAATATTACGCCTCCCGGATCGACCGCGATTCCTACCGCCGTGTCGTCACCCGGGAATATCTCCGCCGTATGTACTTGGACGACGCCGACGGGCTGCGCGCGGATATGCAGAAGATCTGCCTGGAATTCTCCCTCCAATGACCCGCTGCGCCAAACACACGTCATGAGCCGTCCGTGACACGCATTCCGCCGGAGCCGTGACGATACCCTTCGGCGCATAGACAATCTCCCGCGCGCCCTGTTTTCATAACGCATACTGCGACTCCTGGTGACTGTTTTTGGCAATGCAGCAAGAAACACAAACGTAGCTCGCGGTCAATGGACATTTTATGTGCAACTTACCGCATCATTTTCTCTTGACAATCTCCGAAGCGTGTGCTATACTGTTTTCAGAAACCGATGAGGATGAGTGAGTACGAACCGAAAAGCCTCCCACAGAGAGCGGCGGATGGTGGAATCGCCGCGGAGTACACGGAACGGAATGGACATCCGAGGGCAATCAGAAAGACGCGCCGGAGACGGAACGCGCGAGTATGTGCGACGGAGCAGACTCTCCGTGAACAAAGGTCGGCGTATGGCAGTACGCTTGGTATGCGATTTTTCGTATTCTGTGTGTATTTCCGGTACGCGCAGAGTGGATGTCGATACATAACCGTATCGCGTCAAGCCGGGTGGCACCGCAGGATGGATCCTGTCCCAGCACTTTGAAATTTTTCATGTGTGGGACGGGCTTTTTTATTGCCTGTCCCGGGAGGCGAATATGTCTGAAGCGAAAATTCCGTACAAAATCTACCTTGACGAATCCGAAATGCCGACGGCATGGTACAACCTGCGTGCCGATATGCGTCATAAGCCCGCACCGCTGCTGCATCCCGGCACCCACAAGCCCATGACGCACGCCGATCTCGCCCCTGTATTCTGCGACGAGCTGATCGAGCAGGAGCTGGACGACAACACGCCATACTTCCCGATTCCGCAGGAGATCCTCGATTTCTACAAGATGTATCGTCCGTCACCGCTGGTCCGCGCGTATTGTCTCGAAAAGGCACTGAACACCCCGGCGAAGATCTATTATAAATTCGAGGGCAACAACACAAGCGGCAGCCACAAGCTCAATTCCGCGATCGCCCAGGCGTATTACGCGAAAAAGCAGGGACTGCGCGGTGTGACCACGGAAACCGGTGCCGGTCAATGGGGGACTGCCCTCTCGATGGCGTGCGCGTATCTCGGACTGGACTGCAAGGTCTATATGGTCAAGGTCTCCTATGAGCAGAAGCCGTTCCGCCGCGAGGTCATGCGTACCTATGGCGCGTCCGTCACCCCGTCTCCGTCGATGGAAACCGAGGTGGGACGGCGGATCCTGGCGGAACATCCGGGAACGACCGGGTCTCTCGGCTGTGCGATCTCGGAAGCAGTGGAAGCGGCTGCCTCTCGCGAGGGCTATCGGTATGTGCTCGGCAGTGTGTTGAATCAGGTGCTTCTCCATCAATCCGTGATCGGGCTGGAATCGAAGATCGCGCTGGATAAATATGGCGTAAAGCCGGACATCATCATCGGATGTGCGGGCGGCGGCTCCAATCTCGGCGGACTGATCGCGCCGTTTATGGGAGAAAAGCTGCGCGGCGAGGCGGATTATCGTTTTATCGCGGTCGAACCTGCATCCTGCCCCAGCCTGACCCGCGGCAAATACGCCTACGATTTCTGCGACACCGGGATGGTCTGCCCGCTTGCAAAGATGTATACCCTCGGCAGCAGCTTTATCCCGTCCCCGAACCACGCGGGCGGCTTACGATACCACGGTATGAGTCCGGTTCTCTCCCGCCTGTATGATGACGGTCTGATGGAGGCGGTATCGGTGACACAGACGGATGTTTTTGCCGCCGCCGAACAGTTCGCCCGTGTGGAGGGGATCCTGCCCGCACCGGAAAGCAGCCACGCCATCCGTGCCGCCATGGACGAAGCCATTCGTTGTCGGGAAACCGGGGAAGAAAAGACGATCCTGTTTGGTCTGACCGGCACCGGGTATTTCGATATGGTCGCCTATGAAAAATACAACAACGGCGAGATGACGGACACGATCCCGACGGACGACGCCATTGCCGAAAGCCTTGCCAAGCTGCCTCCGGTAGGTGCGGACGACATATATTGAAATACACTGCGCTTTCCGGCTGCTGTTTTCAGCGCATTCCAGGGAAAACGCATAGTCAAAAAGCGAGGATCCTTCCGATCCGTCATGGATTCCGGAAGATCCCCGCTTCTATTTTTTATTTATCCCTTTGTATACGGTGCCCATGCGGTACGCAGGAAATACCCGCGATTGTGCGCACAGACGGGACAGATCTCCGGTGCGGTTTTCCCCTTGTGGATATGGCCGCAGTTCAGGCACATCCAGGTCTCCCCGTCCCCGCCATCAAAGAGCTGCCCGTTTTTCATCAGCTCCTCAATCGTGCGGAATCGGCTGGCGTGACACGCTTCAATGGCGGCAATATTGCGAAACGCAGCGGCAACCTTTGAAAATCCCTCCTCCTCCGCGGTCTTCGCAAACGCCGGATAGACACGCTCCGCTTCCTCCGTTTCGTTGTGCGCGGCAAACCGGAGAATATCCGCGGGGGTTTCGGAGATGTCCACTGGATAGGTGCCGTCCACTGTGAGATTCTGTCCCGCCGCAGCCTTCATGAAATCGTAGAAAACCTTCGCATGCGCCCGCTCCTGATCCGCCGTGAAACGGAATACCGCCTCCGCCACGTGGATCCCCGCCATGTGCAGCTGCTCCGCCGCCATTGTGTATCGATTGCGTGCCTGACTCTCCCCGGCAAACGCGCGCATCAGACAAAGAATCGTTTCGCTGTTTTGTAATTCCATCGCTTTTCCTCCCGTTCCGACCGCCGTTCTATGCCAATCGAGCGGTCTGTATGGAGGTAGTATATGCGCGGAGACAGAAAAGCATACCGAGGCGGCACAGGATTTCCCGTTTCCAATTCTTTACCGAACGTGAAAAAGCCGCCAATCCCAAAAAACGGCGGTACCGGCACACATACTGCGCAAAAAGCAAAAGAAAACCCGAACCAATCTTTCGATCCGATTCGGGTTTCGATGCGGAAAACGGGACTTGAACCCGTATGGGAATTCCCACACGCCCCTCAAACGTGCGCGTCTGCCAGTTCCGCCACTTCCGCATGGCTTTCGTCGGCGTTTTCTCTGTGAGGGCTTATGTCCTGCCGACGGATGATATTATAGCATATCCGCCCGCGTTTGTCAATAGGGTTTTCGAAAAATCCTGAAATATTTTTCCGCCAGACGCCGCCCGCTTTCGCGATGGGGGAACGATACGCCCGTAAAAACCGCCGCATATCCGTGCGTTGGTGGGATATACGGCGGTCCGTGGGTATTCGGTTATTCCACAACCTCCTCGATCGTGGCGATATACTTGTCTAGAGCGGTGTCCGCGTTTTTGCGCACCTTTTCCAGCTTCGAGACGATCACATCGGGATCCTTCAGGTTGAATATAGTGGAGCGCGTAGAGCCCCAGTCGAACATGATGCCGAGATCGTAGTTCCGGTTGTCTAAAATCAGGTAAATCATCGGTTCGGATTCCGCGTCGCGCGACGCCTTGCCGATGAGGGTCTGCTCCATGTACGCCGGGGTCAGGCTGTATACGCTCAGGTGCGCCATGATCTCCATGACATCCCCGGTGCGTTCCGGATCGGACAGCGTCTTCGGCAGCACATACGCGGTCAGGTTGCAAAAGCTCCAGCAGGAGTAGTATTCCTTCTGCGCTTCGTTTTCCTTCGGCGCGGGCAGGATGCCGAACGTTACGTCGCTGTCCCGGAAGAGGGTGATGTTGCGCATACCGGCATAATAGAACAGCGCACCGCCAATGGCAAACTGCCGCTCTCTGCCGTTTTCGGTTTCCACGCCGCCGCCTTCTTTGACGGTGGATTTGGAGCCGAGGTTGGTAACATCGGAGTACTGCAGCCGTACCACGTTGGCAAGCGCGGTCAGGGACGCTTCGGAATCGTAGCTGAAATACGGTATGTCTTTGTCGTCCTTGTCCGTGAGCTTATAGCCCATGGAGGACCAGAGCGCGAGGTTGTTGTAATCCTCCGTGATCAATCCATAGGTATCCGCGTCCGTCCACTTGCCGTCGCCGTCCACATCCATGAGTGCCGCAGCCGCCATTTCGTTGTGCTTATCGAGCGTCCATTTGCCCTCATTGACAAGCGCATACGGATTCTCCAGTCCGAGATCGCTGACCATATCCTTATTGAAAAGGTAGCACCACGTGCCGTAGTTGTCCATTACGGAAATGTCGCCGGTCATGAAATACACGTGGTTCAGCACGGACAGATCGCGGTACATCGCCTGATCCCACCACTCGTTTTCCGGATGGATCGTGGAAATCGTGTTGTAATCGAGAAGCAGACCGCCTGTAGAAAGCGTACTCAGGGAATTGAGGCCATCGGTGATCATATCGAAATCGTCACTGCCCGCCGTAATAGAGGTTTTTGTGCTGCCCGTCGGATCGGCAAAGGATCTTTCTTCAATTTTGATATTGAGCAGCTCCTCCATCTTCGTATTGCGGCTGTACACGGCGTCATTGATAACCTCGCCGGTAATCTCTTCCGCGTACACGTCAAAGGTATCCCAGTCGCCCTGCGCGTCCCGGTCCGCGATCCGCACAACGTATCCCCCGTAATCTCTGCCCGTGTACTGCGCCGCTGTGGTCGCCATGGTTGCCTTCGTCTCGGGTTCCGTCTCTGTCTGCGTTTCCGTATCCGTATTGGCACCGCCCGGCGTCGTTTCCGTACCTCTTTCGTTGCCGCAGGAGGTCAGGGCGAAGCCGGCAAGCAGCATCGCCGCAAGAATCGCGCATAAAATTCTCTTATTCCGCATGATTTTGCCCTTTCTTATTCACATAGTGACAATTGTAGCTGTTGTATTTGTTGCGTTGTGAGCGCCTTTTACTATAGTATATCGTTTTTCCCAACAAAAGTCAATAGCCATCCGGATTATTTTTGGTTCATATCCATCATCTGGCGGCTTTTCTCCATTTTCCGCACCATGCGACAATGTTTCCAACTATACGCTTGACACGATGGCATCCGTGTTGTATAATACATATGTATGTCAATATCGCACCACTGTCGCAAAACCGGAGGAAGCGCGTATGCCGTACACACATCTCCATAAAGGCGATTTTTTCGTTCTGTGTATCGTGGGGATTCTTGCCATAGGACTGCTCCTCTGTCCACATTTGTCCCATACCGGAAGCGGTACGTACTGCGAGATCCGCTGCGGCGATACGGTCACAAGGTATCCGCTGACAGACGAACGCACCATCCCGCTCACCCATAACGGCTATACCCTGTCTGTCACCATCGCAAACGGTGCGGTATCGATCACAGCATCGGACTGTCCCGACCGGGTATGCGTGAAAACGGGCGAGATCGCCGCCGTCGGCAGTGTGATCGTCTGCGTTCCGGCAAACGTCATTGTGCAAATCGGCGGTGCGGAGGAGGCGGATTATGTGGCGGGATAAGATACGCTTCCTGACACACGGTGCCGCGCTGCTGGGCGTATCGCTTCTTCTTTCTTATCTGGAAGCGATTTTCCCATCCTCCCCATTGCCCGGTGTGAAGCTGGGACTATCGAACATCGTGGTCGTCTATGCGGCATATCGCTATTCTATGGGAACGGCGGCGGCAGTATCCTTTGCGCGGATCCTTCTCACATTCTTCTTGTTCGGCGGAGGTGTGTCGCTCCTTTTCTCCCTATCCGGCGGGATCGCGGTCCTGCTGCTTCTATGGCTCCTCCGGCGGATACCGCCCTTTTGCAGCTATATCGGCATATCGGTCCTGTGCGCAGCGGCACATACGCTGGGGCAGCTCTGCTTTGCCGTATGCTATCTCGGCAGCCCGGCGATCCTTCTTTCGTATAGCGGTGTGCTGTTTCTCGGTACGGCGATCTGCGGCGGGATCACGGGCGGACTGCTCAACGGTCTCTCGCCGATACTTGAGAAGGCGCGGCGCAGAACCCACAGCTGATTCATTATATAAAATAGGAGGTTTTTGCGTTCCATGAAACGATTCCAGACACGCATACTTCCCTTTTTTCTGAGCATTCTCATGCTTCTCCCTTTATCCGGATGTACGTCCGGTAAAAAAAGCGTATACAAGGACACGGTATTCCTCGGTATGGACACGTACATTACGCTCCGACTGCCGCAGGGAGACATCACAGATACGCGCATGGAGGAAATTGCCGCCGGATGTCGGGATATTGTCGCGGATCTGGAGGGAAAGCTCTCCTGCCACGATCCGGCAAGCGAGGTATCCGCGCTGAACAGCAACGTACAGCTGCTCTTTGATGCGGACGAAACGTTTCTCTCCGTATGGCAGACCGCAGTGCAGATTGCAAACCTGACCGACGGTGCGTATGATCCGACCCTTGGCGCGCTGACGGAGCTATGGAACGTAAACGGCGGCGGTCCGGTTCCCCCGTCTGCGGCAGTTGCGGAAGCATTGCGGCACACAGGGATCGCGAACATCCACGTGGACGGCACGACAGTGTCCAAGGACGATCCGCAATTGCAGCTGGATCTCGGCGGGATCGCCAAGGGCTACGCGCTGCAATCGGTACTGTCCTATCTGAGCGGCACAGAGGCCCCCTACGGCATCGTCTCCATGGGCGGCAACATCGGCGTATACGGCACAAAGCCGGATGCTACCGCGTATAAAATCGGCATCAAGGATCCGCAGAACACGACCGCCGTACTCGGGTATCTGTCGATCCAGAACGGATTTGTTTCGGTATCCGGCAGCTACGAGCGATATTTTGTGGAAAACGGAAAGACGTACCACCACATTCTCGACCCGAAAACGGGGTATCCGGCGGAATCGGGTCTCCGGAGCGTGGTCGTCTGGACACAAAACGGTGCCGCCGCGGATACGCTGTCTACGGCATTATTCGTGATGGGGCTGGACGCGGGCATATCCTTTTACGATTCCGGCAAGGCATCGTTTGAAGCGATCTTTGTCACCGATGAAAACGAGATCTATCTGACCGACGGGTTAAAAGCCTCCGGCTTGTTTGCTCTGCGTGCGGACGGCTATCGCATGGCAGATTGTTGCGGTACAAATATAGTTGTAAGAAAGGCGCGGCGTACCGAGAGACGGTATGTCGTCAGTGAGGAAAGAATACATTCATGCAGGACGGAAAATTCATTTCACCGGAATCCGTGCGCGAACAGATGACGGCAGCGGAAGCGGTCAGAGCGCATTTCAAAAGCATCGGACGAACCGGCGACAGAGCCCCCGGCGTCTATGTGCAGACGTTCGGTTGTCAGCAGAACGAAGCAGACAGCGAGCGGCTGGGCGGATTGGCGGTATCGATGGGGTATCGCACGGTATCGGATCCGGCAGATGCGGAATTGATCCTTGTGAACACGTGTGCGATCCGGGAACATGCGGAAAAACGGGCGTTGTCCATCATCGGGCAGTACAAGCATCTGAAGGATCAGAACCCGGATGTTCTCATCGGTGTCGGCGGCTGTATGGTCACACAGGAACACCGGGCGGACAAGCTGAAAATGAGCTACCCCTATGTGGCGTTCACGTTCGACACGGGTGCCATTCATCGATTGCCGGAATTGGTGCGGGACGCACTCGGAAAAGGGAAACGGCAATTTCTGCACAGTGACGAATACGCAATCGCAGAGGGCTTGCCGATCCACCGAGAATCGAAGCACATGGCGTGGCTGTCGGTGATGTACGGGTGCAACAATTACTGCTCGTACTGCATCGTCCCTTATGTACGCGGCAGAGAGCGGAGCCGTCGGCTGGAGGATATTCTCACCGAGGCGCGCCTGCTCATTGCGGACGGTGCGCGGGACATCACGCTGCTCGGACAGAATGTAAATTCCTACGGGCGGGATCTCGATGAAGGGCATGATTTTGCGGATGTACTTCATGCGGTCTGCGCGCTGCCGGGAGATTTCCGTGTCCGGTTCATGACGAGCCACCCGAAGGACGCATCCGACCGACTGATCGAAGCGATTGCGACGGAGGAAAAGATCGTGCGCCATCTCCATCTGCCGGTACAATCGGGCTCCGATGAGATCCTAAGGCGTATGAATCGGCGGTATACGGGGGAACACTATCTCTCGCTGATCGACAAAATGCGCGCGGCGGTTCCGGACATCAGTCTGACCTCGGACATCATCGTCGGTTTTCCCGGTGAGACGGAGACAGATTTCGCGGACACCCTGGAGCTTCTGCGTCGCGTGGAGTACGACATGATCTTCTCGTTCATCTATTCACCGCGCAAGGGAACGCCTGCTGCCGAAATGCCGGATCAGATCCCGCACGAGGTATCGACGGAGCGGTTCGAGCGGCTTCTTGCTCTCCAGAATGCGATCTCGGCAAAGAAAAACGAGCGGTTTGTCGGCCGCGTGGTTCGTGTACTCGTAGAAGGCGAAAGCAAAACAAACGCGGATATGCTGACCGGCCGCGGCGAACATGACTCCGGCGGCGCCGACCGCGACTCCACGCTCGCCGACCTGTTCGAAGCGGTGCTGGGGGCGTTCTACCTCGACGCGGGATTCGACGCGACCCGGCAGTTCGTGACCGGGCTGATCCGCG
>USGH01000022.1 GCA_900554225.1 uncultured Eubacteriales bacterium
GCGCACCCATACGGATATCCAGAACGTCAAAGCCCTGGGGATGGTTGTTCGTCATCCAGAGGTCGTACCAGCTATCGGCAAACGCCCGGAGCTCCCCGATCAGCTTGTCCGCAAGAGCCGCCATTTCGACCGCCGCGGCACGATCACCGCTGCGCACGATCCCGGGTGCCTTCTCCCGCCAGGTACACTTATCGCGCAGGACAGCGGCAAGACGCGCATAATGCTCCGCCATCGGCTTCAGCTCTCCGGTCGTTTTCGCGGTAAGGGCAGCAAATTCTTCTGCGACATCGGTATAATGGGCGGCAAGCGGCACACCCTCGAGATCCTTTTCAAACACCAGTGTCAGCGGATCCTCGTACAGGAGCATGAACGACGGATTCGGGGCAAGTGTGGCGTCCTTGATCGCGTCCGGCACCATATCGAAGCGGGACTGGTCGCAGTACACGGCGGGATCTACCGCAAACAGGGCGGCAAACCGCTTATTGAGCGTATCCGGATCGTATTCGCCGCAGTAGTCGAACTCCGCGTACAGGGCAAGACCATAATACAGAGACGGCAGGCTGTTTTCCACACCGTCGTCCCCCCACGCGGTCACGAACACTTCCTCCACCCCGGCATCCCGACTGGCGCGCAGCCCCGGCACGGAGGTAGAAACCATGTATTCGTAATTGACCGCCGGAGACTGCCAGTTCCACATGCCACCGGCAAACAGAAGCGGCGCGCCGGTCTCTCTGTGTCTGTCGATCACGCCGCGGTAAAAATCGTAGCTCTGGTGGTAGTAATCCCAGTACACAAGCTGCACGTCGTTCGGGATCTTCGCCTTCACCTCATCGGAAATCACGCAGTCCGGGTCGTAATCGTGCGTCGGAGAGCAGAGAGCGAAATACATATCGCTCCAGATCATGGGTGTGAGTCCCAGCTCGCCCGTGATCTCGCGCACCTTTGCCATATGCTCCGTGAAAATATCGATCTGCGGACGCGCGCCGTGCTTTCTGCGGTACGCGCCTGTGCCAAGGGAGCCGGATTCGTCCATGCCGATGTGGATCCGTTTGGAGCGGTACGGCTCGCAGGCATCGCGGATGATCTGGCGCAGGTACGTGTAGGTCGCCTCTTCTCCGACAAGCAGCACGTCACTCGTATCGGAGATCGGCGCCATATTGCGGAACCAGCGCAGGATCATTCCGTGGTGTCCGAGCGTCTGGATGCACGGCATCATTTCCACACCGAAGGAATACGCATAGTCGTCCATGCGCCGGATGTCCGCCTTGGTGTAGCCGCCGCGCATATAGCCGAAATACGGGTATCCCTCGACCTCGTAGGTGTCCTCCGTGTACAGCATGAGCAGATCCATGCCGAGCAGTGCCATATACCGGATCAGCCGCATGACCGCCTCCGGAGATTCGACTGCGTTTCGGGAAGCGTCGAGCATGAAGCCGTTGGTGCGGAAGGTCGCTTTTTCCGTGATGCGGCAGCCCACGCCTTCCCGTGCGATATGGGATAGGGCGCGGAAGATCTCGACCTCCCTGGAATAGACGATTCTGCCGCCGGTCTGTGTCAGCTCTGCGATCAGCTTCTCGCCCTTTTCCACGGATACCGGAATGCCGTCTTCCGCGAACGACAGGGGCAGCACCGCCGCAGCCTCCGCGATACCGGGAAGCAAATGTTGTGGAACGCCTGTGAGATGGAGGGAAAGTGTTTGCATGAAATGCCTCGTTTCTATAATGAAGATTGAATCAATGGTAATGCGCCGCGCCGTTCCGATGCCGGTGACGTATTGCGGCGGGATCGATTTTGATGTGCAGAAGGGATATGGGGGCGGGCAGTACGATTCCCAGACAGAGAAAAGGAGCCGTGCATACAGGATGATTTTCAGATATGCACGACTCCTTATACGGTTACAGAATGTTATGTCGCCAAGCCTTTGCGCTCCTTGGCAGTCATCGATTATCAGTCATCGATGCCCCAGATGGTGATCTTGCCGTAATCCTTACTGTCGTCCCACGCATCATACGGGCAGACGAATTTATCGCCGACGGACATTGCGATGTGGACACCGGTGGAATCGAACGCCACGAAGCCCGTGTTGCCCGCTGTGCCGACCGCGTCTCCTTTTTTCACTGTATCGCCGACAGAAACGCTCGTTTTCGCCATGTTGTAGTACCACGTTTTCACACCGAAGCCGTGATCGATCACGACCATGCAGCCCGTGTAGTCGAGGATACCGCTGTAGACCACCACGCCGTCGTTTGCCGCGAGGATATTCGTACCGGACGGCAACGCGAAATCCACGCCGTTGTTCCGGTATTTGTTGTTCGTGTCGCCGTTCAATACGATCTCCCGTCCGAAGCCGCGCAGCAGGGTCGCGCCGGTCGCCGGAGAGCTCAGGAAGGAGCCGCTGAAATGCCGGACGTCGGAGGAGGCCGCGGTCAGCTCCGTGCGCACCTTTTCAAATGCGGAGATCGTCTCGCTTGTGCGGTACATATTGAGCATCGTGCTCGACACGTTGATGTTGGACGACTGGAAATCCTTCGCCTCCACGTTCAGGGACAGGGTCTGGGTCGAGCCGCCGTAGACGAGGGTCATGTTGTACGTCCCGGCACTGAGGGTCGCGTCCACCGGGAGGATCGCCACGACGTAATCGCCCTCTTTATAGAAGGTCGGCGTGAAATCGAGACTCGGCTCGCAGGTGAACTGGATCCGCTCGGGATTTAAGACGTTCAGTCCGGTGATGGAGGTGAAGCCGCCGACCTTGACGGACTTCACGCCGAGGTAAAATTCCGCCGGAGCAGTCACCAGGCTCGTGAACTCGTAATCCAGCTCACCGCAGAAGCTGCGTGCGGGATCCTCAAACCATCTCGCGATCACGGAGACGTTCAGCGTGGTGTTCGATTCAAAGGTAAAGTCGCTGCTCAGCCGGTCGTACATATCGTCAAAGAGGGTATTGCCGCTGCCGTCCGTGATCTTGAGGGCGAAATAGTCCGGCTGCACGTCGAAGGAGAGATCAAATCCGCCCTCAAGGGAATAGCTCTCGACATCCGCCGAGACCGCGCCGGACACATCGGAATCGACATACGCGCCTGTATAGTTCTTATACTGCCAGACCGCGCTGTCGGGTGTGACGGCATACGTATTGGAGAGGGTGAGCACCGGCATGGCGGAGGAGGAATAGATGCTCTCCGCGTATTCCGTGGTGATGAATGCCGCCGCGTCCGCTTCACGGATCTTGAATGCCGCGCCGGACGGATCGAGGAAGTAGTTCATCGACGGATCCGGGTTGAAGTAATAGCGATAGGTCGCGTCCTTGACATTCGTGGAGAGCGTCACCTTGAAGAACAGCTCCCCGGTCAGCGAATCCGGCAGTCCGACGATGGAGGCGGCGTTCTGCTGCATGGTGAGGAAGAAGCGGATCATATTCTGCGCGCTCTCCCCGTCGCTCTTCGCGAATGTATATTCCTTTTCATTGAGATCCGTAACGGTCAGGCGCACCGCGGTTTTCTCGTCCACCGGCGCATTCTGGGTCGTATAATAGCTGGATACCGCTACCGCCGTGGGGATAAAGCACATAAGGAGCAGCACGACAAAAATGATCTTCTTTTTCACGCTCGAACCTGTATCCGCGGGAGAGCTCTCCAACGGAATCTTCCTTTCACACAATAAGATAGTAGTCACAATACACGGGTTCAGTATTATTATACACACGCATAGGCAAAAAATCAAGTCTCCCGGCGAAAAATCTGATTTTGCGTCTGGAAAATCTGGTTCCGCGGCAGGAAAAGCGACGATTCCCGCAAAAAGCATTGCGAATCCGGAACGGATGTGCTATAATCATATGGAAAAGAACGATACCAGAATGAGGTGGACCATCTATGATCCGATTTGTCACCGGACTGCCGGGCTCCGGAAAGAGCCATACCATCCGAACGCTGCTCACCGACGCGCTGTCCCGCGGCATGGACTGCGTACTTCTTGTTCCGGAGCAGCAGGCGGTGCTGTGGGAGCGTGATCTTGCCGCGCATCTGCCGCCGTCCGCCTGGCTGAAGCTGGAGCTGACCAACTTTACGCGGCTGGCGAACACCGTTTTCCGACTCTACGGCGGACTGACACGACCAAAGATCGACGACGGCGGGCAGACCCTTGTGCTGTGGCGCGCTCTTTTGTCCGTGTACGATTCGCTCGCGGCATACGGAAACGTGACCGGCGGCAGAGAGGACAAAAACCTGTCCCTTCTCTGCGCGGCCATTGCGGAGCTCAAGCAGAACGGCGTGTCCCCCGCTATGGCAGGTCACGCGGCGGAGATCCTGGCAGCCGATCCGGAATGCGCCCAGTTTGCCGCCCGATTTGCGGACATTTCCCTCGTCTATGCGGCATATGAGGAGATTCTGCACACGGAATACAGCGACCGGGAGGATGTGATGGAGGTCCTCTGCCGCATGATCGCCGAGAAGCCGTATTTCACCGGGAAAGCCGTCTTTGTGGATTCCTTCTACTCCGTCACCGTTCCCGAAAAGCGGATCCTGCGCACCATATTCTCTACCGCCGCCGAGGTGAATCTGACCTTTGCCTGTCCGCGCGCGGATACCGGAGAGATCCCGTTTGTCCACATTCGCAAGTACCTTTCGCAAATGGAACGGCTTGCGGCGGAGAGTGGGCAGGCGGTCACGTGGCTTGCCTGCGAGACGGATCACCGCCACCACACGCCGGGGCTGTCCGCCATTGCAAAAGGGCTGTATGCGCATACGCCGCTGTCCGGCAGTACCGCGGACGGAGAGATCGCGGTGACATGGTGTGCGGATCGATATGAGGAGGCGGAGGCGGTCGCGGGGGTCGTGGAGGAGCTGGTGGCAGGCGGTGCGCGGTACCGGGATATTGCGGTCGCCGCACGGGACATCACGCTCTGGCACGGGATTCTCGACGAAACGCTGCGCCGCCATGGGATCCCGATATTCGTCGCGGATACGGACACCCTGTCGAAATCCGCCCCGGTCCGGCTGATCCTTTCCCTCTGCGCCGTAGAAAACGGGGGCTACAACCGCCGCGATCTCTGCCGCATGATCGACACGGGTCTGACACCGCTCACGGACCGGGAGGCGGACTGCTTTGCCGCGTACACCAAAACGTGGAATCTGCACGGCAGGCGGGCGTATCTCGGCGACGGGGACGTGGATTTCGTGTGGAATTTCAACCCGGATGGGTACCGGATCGCATTCTCGGATTGGGGTCGGGAGCTGCTTGCACACGCCAACGCGGCACGGGAAAAGCTGCTCCCGGCGATCGGACGTTTTTCGGATCTGTTTCTCGATCGGGAAGCCCCCGTGGAGGTGATCTGCCGCGCCGTGGCAGCGTTCTGTCTCGAAATGGACGTGCCCGCCCGATTGGATGCGCTTGCCGCGGCGGCAAAACGGGAGGGACGCGCGGAGGAAGGGGCGAAAACGGCATCCCTCTGGACACATATCTGTGACGCGCTCGACAAAATGGTCTCCTCCCTCGGCGGCACCATGCTCGACTGCGGACGCTTTGCCGGCTTATTCGCCCGCGTGATCGGCACCATGGAGATCGGCGCGATCCCGACCGGGCAGGATGTGCTGTCTCTCGGCAGTGCGGACGGGGTGCGGTTCGGTGCGGTACGTCATATGCTCCTTGTCGATTGCGTGGAGGGCATCTTCCCGGGCAGCGCGGAGGACAACGGCTTTTTCCGCGAGATCGACCGGATCCTGCTGGAGGGTGCGGGGGTATCCATGCCCGGAAAGACGGGAGCGGATTTTGCCTCGGAGGAAGCGTTCATGTTCTATCGTCTGGCGTGCGCACCGTCGGATTCGCTCCACCTCTTTTTGCCGCGAAAAACGGACGGAGAAGCGCGCGTGATGGCGGACACCGTCCAGCGGATCACAGACGGACTGGGCATACAGCCGACGGTCTTTTCCGACTGGCCCCTTTCGCGCAGAATGCGGCACCCGGCAGCCCGCCTGTCGCTCACAAATGCAGAGGAACGGCAGACCGCAGCCCGGTATCGGGAGAAATACCGCGCGGCATACGATCCCGGCGAGACGGCGCATTACGACTATCCCCTCTCGGCAAACGACGATCACGGCACCTCCCCGGATACCGCACTGTTCGGGCGCTCCTTCACCCTGTCCCAGTCGAAGCTCGATCGGTACGCGTCCTGTCCGTTCTCCTTTTTCTGCCAGTACGGCATGGTACTGCGGGAGGAACGGATCGCCGAGATCAGCGCGCCGGACATCGGGACGTTCGTACACGCAATACTGGAGCAGTTTTTCCGGGAATGCGCCGGACGGACCTACCCGATCCCACAGGCAGAAACGGAAGAAATGGCGGACCGGCTGATCGCGGACTATCTGCGTGGCCTGGGGATCGATCCCACAAACGGCAGGCTCGCGTATCTTTTCACCCGGCTGCGGCGGCACGTGCTTGTCTTTCTGGAGGCCGTCATGCGTGAATTTGCCCAGAGCCGATTTGTCCCCACGGCGTTTGAGATCCCCATGGGCGCGTCTGCGGGCAAGGGCGGGATTGCCTCTTTGTCCCTGCCGCTCGACAATGGGATGACGGTATCGCTCACGGGAACCATCGACCGGATCGACACCTATACAGCGGCGGACGGCAGAAAATACGTGCGCGTTGTCGATTACAAAACGGGCGGCGCGACCTTCTCCCTTGCCGACATCCGGGAGGGACTCCACGTACAGCTGCTGCTCTATCTCTTCACGCTCTGGAAGGGCAAAACGCCGTTTCAGACCGGGGAGGGCATGGATACGCTCCAACCGGCGGGAGCTGTCTATCTGACCGTCAAGCCGCAAGAAAAGCCCGCCTGCGACATGATGGAGCCTGCCGACGCGCGGGAGCTGGCTCTGACCGGACTGACCCGCAGCGGAATCTATCTCGATGACCGGGAGATTCTCGACGCCATGGACTGCGGATTGTCGGGGAAATACGTGCAGGTCAAAGAGAAAAAGGACGGCACCTTATCCGGACGCGCGGTTCTTGCGTCGATGGCACAGTTCGGACAGCTCTATACGGCTCTGACGGACACCATCCGCACGATTGCCGCCGCGATTGCAAGCGGGACCTCCCCCGCAAGCCCCCGCGTCAGAAACGGCTCGACACCATGCGGCTACTGTGCCATGCGTCCGGTCTGCCGATACCGCAAAAATAACGAATGACGCCGCAAAACATATACACCATACGACAGCATCACAGGGAGAGCGATTATGGCAAAAATACAGTACACCCCCGCGCAGAACGCGGCAATCCACTGGAACGGCGGCAATCTGCTCCTATCCGCAGCGGCCGGCTCCGGCAAAACGGCGACGCTGACCGGGCGGATCCTCTGGCTGCTTACGCATGAGGACGTATCGATCCGGGAAATGTGCATCGTCACGTACACCCGTGCGGCGGCGGCGGAGCTGCGGGAACGGATCGCGGCACGTCTGCGGGAACAGGTACAGGAAACGGGCAGTCGGCATCTCGCGGGACAGCTGGCAGAGCTCAGTGGGGCGGAGATCTCGACGATCCATGCCTTTCTCTATCGGAATCTGCGGCCGCTTTTTCCCGCACTCGGTCTGTCGCCGGATTTCGTGATCGGGGATGAGGCGATCATGGCACAGCTGCGCGCCGAGGCAATGGCGGAGATCACGGACGAATGCTTTGATCGGGGAGAGGCGGATTTTCTCACGCTTGCCGACACGCTCTCCGCGGCGAGAGATACGGAAACGCTCGACAAGACCCTGCTGGAGATCGATCGCGCCCTCTCCTCCGCCGGGAAAACGCCCGATACGCTCGCCGAATACGCCGCCACTCTGTCCGCCACAGCCGATTGTGGTGCGGATTTCTTCCGTCTGCCGCAAAGCGAACCGCTCAAGGCCCGTCTGACCGCCGCACTGGCGCACTTTTGCATGGCAATCACAGAGACGCGCATGGCGTTTACCCCGGAGGTCGAGACCAAATACGGTCCGTCCGCCGATGCCTTTCTCGACTGGCTCCACCGGATCGAGACCGCGCTTGCCGGGGACAGCTACACTGCTGTACGGGACGCGCTTTCGGACAGTCGTCTGCCCCGCCTTGCCACGATCCAGAGCAAAAACGCGACCTTGGAGTCGCTCCGGTTCAAGGAGCTGCGAAACGAGGGAAAAAAAGCACTCGAAACGCTGCGCCAATCCCTCTTTGTCTTTGAGCCCGCACAGATCCCTGCCGTTTGTACCCGTACCGCCGCGCTGCTTACGGCATTGGCTGCGGTTCTTTCGGCATATACCGAGCGGTACCGGACGAAAAAACGCGCAAAGGGACTGCTCGATTACGGCGATCTGGAGTCGTTTGCGCTTGCCCTCTTTCTCGATGGGGACGGCAATCCCACGCCGGTCGCCGCAGAGGTCGGGCGAAAATACAAATACATCTTCATCGACGAATACCAGGACACAAACGACGTGCAGGACGCGATCTTCCGTGCCATCTCCCCTTGTGCGCACCGATTTCTCGTGGGCGACGTGAAGCAGTCCATCTATCGGTTCCGCGGTGCCGAGCCTGCTGTATTCTCGCGCTATCGGGATCGCTGGACACCTCTTTCCCCCGAGGAGGCGGCAGGCAAAACGGACGCGGATTTCGCGCCTGACGAGGGGTATTCCCTGTTCATGAGCGAGAATTTCCGCTGTGACCGTGCGGTGATCGATCTGACCAATCTCGTATCCGCGCTTCTCTTTCCGCATGGGGCGATCTCCTATACGGACGACGACGCGCTCCTCTTCGGCAAAGGGGGAGACGGTGCAGAAGCCGCGGAGATTTGTCTCATCGAAAAGCCGTCCCGCGCCGGAGCGGATGCGGAAGACACGGAGGAGGAGGCAGAAGCCGGAGATACGGACGATTCCGGCGATGCAGAGGATCCGGAAGCGGCGTATGTGGCGGAGCGGATCCGGGACTATCTCACGCACGGACTGTCGGACGGCACCCCGGTCACCCCGGAGGATATTGCGATCCTGCTGCGCAGTCCGGAAGCGTCGGGAGAAAAATACCGCACGGCACTGGCAAAGCGGCACATCCCGGTCACCTCCCCCAACGCCGATCCGCTCTTTGTCTCCCCGGCGGTCTTACTTGCGCTGTGCATGGCGTATACGGCGGACAATCCGCTCCGGGATATTTATGTGGCGGGCGCGCTCCATTCCCCGCTCTTTGGACTGACCACCGCGGAGCTGACCGAGGTACACCGGCAAAATCCGGAGCTGCCGTTATATATCGCCGTGGAGACGGCAGCATCCCCCGCAGAGTCCCCGGACGCAGAAGCTCCGGCACCGTCCGATACCGCACAGCCCCCCCTGTCCCCGGCGACGATCGATAAGCTGCGGCGGTTTCTTGCCGGACTGCCGGAGATGCGCGCGTGGGCAAGGAATCTGACGGCGGATCGATTCTTTGAGCGGCTGTTTGCGGCGTATCGGTTCTTTGAGCTGCCGGAGGTTGCAGAGGATCCCATGGAGGCGCGGAATTTGCAGTCCCTCTATGAGCTGTCCCGGAAGCACGGCGCGGGCGGCGTCAGCGCATTCCTGCAGATTACGGAGACGCTGCGGGACAATGCGCGTATGGAAAACGAATCGGTCTCCGGCGTGACGCTGACGAGCATCCACAAATCGAAGGGACTGGAATACCCCATCGTCATCGTACCGGAATGCGCGAAAAAGCGGAACGCACGGGATGAATCCGCAGGGATCCTTTTTGACAGTGCGCTCGGATTTGGTCTGCGGCTGCCGGATACGGGCGGATTTGTGCGGTGTGATACGATCCTGCGCGCGGCAATCGCAGAAAAAAAGCGGATGGAATCGGTCGCGGAGGAAATGCGGGTTCTGTATGTGGCTCTGACCCGCGCGCGCACCAAGCTCATCTGCACGGCAAAGGTGAAGGATCCGGAAGCATATGTCGAAAAGTACCGCATGGAGGCTGCGTATCCGTCTGCCTATCGGATCACCACAGCGGACACCTATATCGAATGGCTGCTGCTTGCCTTCTTCTCCGACCTGCCCTCCCATCTGCGCGAGATCCGTCTGATCACTGGCGACACCTCCCATGCCCAAGCCAAAGATACGGCGGCGCAGCCCGAGAAAGCGGCTGTGCAGGCGGAAAAGATCGTCGAGATGCCGTGTGCGCCCTATGCCTATCCCACACCGGAATATGCCGCGATCCCGACCAAGGTCTCGGTATCCGCGCTCCATCCCGGTGTGGTGGACGAATGGCTGCGGCAGAGCGATGTGGCAGTCGGCGTCGATGCGGAAGCGGATCCAGCCATGGATAATACTATGGAAACGGACACGGCGGATACGGGTGACGGCATAGCGGCAGAGGATGCGCCGGCGGCACGGGACACGGAAACGGATACAGAAGCGTCTGCGGCGGAATCGCCCGTTGCAGAGGATATGATCGTCCAAGCCATGCGTGACCATGTGCCGTTGCCCCGCTTTCTGACCGGTATGGACGAGATCCGCACCCCGGCAGACCGCGGGACCGCCACGCATATGTTCCTACAGTTTGCGGATTTTGACCGGCTGTGGCAAACAGATGTGGACACGGAACTGACCCGGCTCGTACAGACACATTATCTGACGGCAGAGACAACGCGCCTCACCTATCGCGGACAGCTGGCACGATTCCGGGAGAGCGATCTGTTCCGGCGGATGCGCGAAAGCCGGGAGATCCACCGGGAATTTCGCTTCAATGCCGCACTGCCTGCCGCGCGGTTCACAAACGATCCGGCACTGCGGGACAAGCTGACCGGGGACGGGATTGCGCTGACGGTACAAGGGGTCGTAGACTGCGTATTCCGCGACACGGACGGCACGCTGACCCTGGTCGATTACAAAACGGATCACGCGAACGCCGCTGACAGGGCCGATCCCGCCGCGTTTGCCGACAAGCTCCGGATGCGCCACCGGGATCAGCTTACGTATTATCGGGAGATCTGCGAAAGGCTCTTTTCGGAACCGATACGCACCGTCCTGTACGCCACCGCGGTCGGACGGGAGATTCCCCTTGAATGACGGTTTACAGCCCTATGCGCAAAAGAAAAAAGTATGTCTCGTGGGAGGCATACTTCGTGCGATGGGGTACGAGCGAAAATCAGTCCGCGTCGATGTTGTCTACTTCAAATTCCTCTTTCGGAACGCCGCATTCGGGACAGACAAAATCGTCCGGAAGATCTTCAAAGCGGGTACCGGGATCGATTCCATTGTCCGGATCTCCTTCCTTTTCGTCATACGTCCAACCGCAGATGATGCACACATACTTCATACATATCCCTCCTTCCGCTTCATTCATTCAGCGTTTCCCATTATAGCAAAAGGCGCGCGGAATTGCAAGAAGAAATCTCGGCAAAATTCGGGAAAGTTTTTGTGTAGTTTGTACACTGCGACACGTTTTGCGCCCATTCGCCCCTATAAAAACGCGCATACAAAAAGCGACCGTCTGAAAAACGATCGCTTTTTTGGATACTTGCCAAACAACAGTGCCTGCCCGGCTTTCCTCATCCCCGGATCCGTTCTACGCGGGGGGACACATCGCAGGTGCATTCGTAGTTGATCGTTCCGGCGGAGCGCGCCAATGCTTCCAGTGCTTCCCCATGATCGTCGCCGAAGAGGACCGCCGTGTCGCCCGGATGGATCGTGCCCTCGTCTCCGGTAATATCCACCATGCACTGATCCATGCAGATCCTGCCGACGATGGGGTACCGTTTCCCGTGAATCGCGGCGGAGGCGGCTGCATAGTGGCGGGAGAAGCCGTCCGCGTATCCGATGGTCAATGTGGCAAGGGTGCGCGGGGTGTCCGCCGTATAGGTCGCGCCGTAGCTGACGTGTTCCCCGGCAGGCAGCGTGTGGATGTGTCCGACCGTCGTTTCCAGTCGCATCACCGGACGGAGCAGATCGTCGTCGCGCACCACACCGTTCGGAGACAAGCCGTAGAGCACGATCCCGGCGCGCACCGCATCCAGATACGCCTCCGGGAACGCGAGAATCCCCGCACTGTTTGCCGCGTGCCGCAGCCCCGGATCCACACCGCGTTCCTTCAGCCAGTCGAGCATCTGGCGGTAGCGCGCCCACTGGAGATCCGTCAGCGTCGTACCGTCCGGCTGCGTTTTGCCGTCCATTTTCTCGTCGTCACAGCAGGCAAAGTGGGTAAACAGTCCGGTCAGGCGCAGGTGCGGATCCTTTGAAAGTGCCGCAATCTCGTCCGCGGCCTCCTCCGTCACGGCAAATCCGACCCGGTTCATGCCCGTGTCGAGCTTCACATGGATCGACAGCGGTTCGGAGCCGGACTGTGCGACCGCACGCGACAGTGCCAGTGCGTGTTCCGCCGACACCGCCGCGCAGGTGATGTGGTTCTCCGACAGGATCGGCACGTTTTCCGGGAAGGTGTAGCCGAGAATCAGAATGTCCGGTTCCCTGCCGCGCGCGCTTTCCAGACTGCGGACCGTCAACGCTTCTCTCTCGGAGGACAGCGCGAAAAACCGGCATCCGGCTTCCCCCAGCACGTCGGTCATAATATCCACGCCGTGTCCATACGCGTCCGCCTTGACCACGCAGATCACCTGCGGCACCTTGCCCATGGTATGCTCCCGCACATAGCGGCAGATCCCGCGGTAGTTGTGGCGAATGGCATCCGTGGAGATCACGGCTCTATTTTTCGATAAGATGGGATGATTCATAGAAATAGGTCCTTCTTCAGAGGAAATACGGCGGCTGTCCGCTCCGGCTCACTGCACCGGTGTAAATTCCGTGACGGCAAAACGGTTCTCTTCCGTGCGGTGCGGATGGCGGATGGTCACTCCGATCGGAATGCCGTCCCGGTCTGTCTCCGCGATCGTCCAGAACCGCGCCGGAAAATCCGCAAAGCCGCCTGTCACCGCCGCGGTTACGGGCAGCGAAAGCGGTTCTGCGTCATAGACAAGCCTGCAATCCGTGCCGCTCCAGACGACAGCGACCCCTGCGATGGAAGCGGGCGACAGCACCGTCAGAACAGAGTCGTCTCCGTTTGTGTGGGTCTGGTAGGATAAGGTATATGTCCCGTCCGACAGCACACAGGAAAACGCGTCATATGCCGGGTGTGCCGGATCTGCCGTTTTCTGACAGCCGATGAGCAGGAGCAGCGAGAGCAGGATCGCCGAGAAAAGAGATAAAACGCGCATAAAAGATACCTCCGACACTCGATACCGTATTGTATGCGTGGTGTCGGAGAGTATGCGGGAAATGGCATCAATAGCGCAGCGGATTCTGCGGCATCACAAGCCCCTTGGAGTTGTAGAACTTCATGACCTTGACCGCCTTGTTGGTCGCTTCAAAATAGACGATCGTTTTCCTGCCGTTTTCATCGAGGCGCAGGAAGTAGGAATCCGGACTTTTCGGACTGCCGCGGAAATCCAGCACCGTATCCGCACCGCTCATATCCTCTTTGTATTCGTCGGAAACCGGCGCAATTCTCGTAAAATCGCTGACGAGGCGGGAATACAGCACCTTGTCCTTCTTCCCCTGCGGCTGACTGAAGGTGATCTTCGCGCCCGCGATCTCATACCGATACTCAATGGCGAC
Source organism: uncultured Eubacteriales bacterium (assembly GCA_900554225.1). Classification (GTDB taxonomy): domain Bacteria; phylum Bacillota; class Clostridia; order Oscillospirales; family CAG-272; genus UMGS1696. The sequence continues at coordinate 13,569 of USGH01000022.1, forward strand.
AAAGCGTTTCCAGGTGTAGACGCGCAGTGCCATGACCGCGAGCGGAATAAACGGAACGGTGACAACCGCGACCCATACGCCGTAGCTGCCGCCCAAGGAGCTCAATTTGACCATAATGCCGAGATAGGCAAGGATAAGGAGGGCGTAGATCCCAATCCATTGGAGCCGGCGGACGAGGAATTTTCCTTCCGCCCTGGTGGTGACTGTTCGTTCTGCGTAGTTGCCGCTTTCGTTCATACAAAAGCCTCCCATGATGTTGAAGATGTCGTATTCAAAGAGTCTATGCCTGTGCTGCGCGTCCCCGCAGGTCGTGGATGGCAGCGGAATCGATGGGATAGAATCCGAATCTCTTATATCTTATCATGTTTTGGTGCGAATGAAAAGCATATTTTGTAAAAAAATTCACGAACGTGCAGAGTTTTTTTGCCGCATACCTTGTCAAACGGCGCGTTTTTTGCTACAATGATGGTATCCCCGCAGGATCAGTCATTTTCTTTCCTTTTATATTGATTTTACCCGGAGGAACATCGGATGCAAAGGCTTGCCTCGCTTGTTTTCGCGCTGTGTCTGCTCGTGACCCCGCTGCTGTGCGGCTGTGAATCGCCGTTTGCCTATTCGTCGGAGGAATGGTTTGCCCAGAATCCGATCCCTTCTCTCGCAGAGCACACGAAAAATCCGGTCGGACTGGAGATCGGCGAGGGCTACGAGATCCCCACGCTGTCCATCACCTGCGATACGGATTACTACGCGGTGCAGAAGGGGAACGCCGTGGACGCGACCATCGAGATCTCCGGAGACGCACGGTTTTCCGGTCTCCAGTATAAGGGGGAGGCGGAGATCAAGCTGCGCGGAAATTCCACCGCCGGGCAGATCAAGCGGCCGTTCAAGGTCAAGCTGTCCAAAAAGGCGAATCTCTTCGGCATGGGCGCAAACAAGCATTGGGTGCTGCTCGCGAATTTTTACGATCGGACCCACCTGCGCAACATTCTCTCCTACGAAATGTCGGGCGATCTCGGGATGTGGTACTGTGAATCGGTCTGGGTGCGGCTGACCTACAACGGCGTGGACTACGGGCTGTACCAGCTCTGTGAACAGATCCGTGTCGATCCGGAACGCGTGGACATCTTCGATTGGGACAAAGCCGCCGAGGACGCGGCAAACGCCATCGCGGATGGAAAGGGACTGAGCGCGCTCGAACGGGAAACGCTCGTCCGGCAGATGCAGTACGATCTGACCTGGGCGGCAGCCGGAAAGCACAGCATCTACAACGTTGCCGACTACTATCCTCTGCCCGATACGCACGGCGGATTTCTCATCGAGAACGATTCCTACAGCGATGAGCCGTCGAAATTCACCACGAAAAACGGCGTGATGTACATGGTGACAGAGCCAAACCACCTTGTCGAAAGCCGGGAGATCTTCCGCTGGGTGAAGAAATATTTTCAGAACACGGAGGACGCGATCTTTGCGGCAGACCGACGGGACGAGAGCGGCACCCACTACACGGAATATATCGACATGGCATCGTTCTGCGATTTCTGGTACGTGAATGAAATGTTCAAAAACGGGGAAATGCTCTATAAAAGCACGTTTCTGACCCTCGATCACGACAGTCCCATCGTATTCGGCCCGGGCTGGGATATGGACTGGGCGGGCGGCAACCATGTCAATCTGGGCGAGGGGGGACAATCGCCGGAGGGATGGGTGCACGGCGGCGGCGACAGACAGGTCTGGTCGCGCTCCCTTTTTACGGATCCGTACTTTGTTCTGCTCCTTTACGAAAATTTTGACGATACGGTGCGCGCATCGATGGAAAACGTCTCCACAAGGCTGGAACGCTATGTGTCCGCCATTGCGCCCGCTGCCCGGGAGGATCAGGCGTTGTGGGGCTGGGAATGGACCTTCGACGACGAGATCGCGGATTTCCGGGAATGGGTACACGAACGGCGGGAATGGATGACGGCGCAGTTTGCCGACCCGGAAACATTGCTGCATTCGCTCGGGATGTACAAATCCTCGCGCCGCATGGAGCTTGAGGAAATCACGCTCCGGGACGGCGTATGCACCATGGAAGTGGAAACGGACGGCTCGTTCGCGGCACTGCGGGTATACGTAAACGGAGACGCGGCGGGGGATTTTCCGCTGGATGGCACAGAGACGGACGAGATCACGCTGACGGTCACGGGAAGCTGGCGCGAAAACGGCGGATACAATGCCGTAGAGGTGCAGGGGCTGGACGCGGACGGCAATGTGGTGATCCGGAACAAGCGGGGCGGCGTGGACGGCTGCGACATCTACGAAACGGTGTGCGCTTATGTCCGTTGACAAACCGCTCGTTTCTTGCCGCAGTGGAACAGTTGTAGCAAATTTCAACAGGATGGCATATAGGATAATGGGTGCGATTTGCGCAAATTAAAAATTGACACTCGTGACAAGCTGTGGTAGAATACTCCTATCCTGAAATCATGACAAATGTATCGTTCCGCCGCGCGCCGTACAAAAATAATGACAATCGGCAGAACGCAAAAATACGGACGACGCGGGTGCGTATATTGGCTCCGGCAAGGGACTCTATATCGCCGCGCAAGAAAGGCAAGGTATATACCGAAATGAAAGAAAAAATGCGTTGCGGCATCGTCGGTGCGACGGGTATGGTGGGACAGCGGTTCATCACGCTGCTTGCCGATCATCCCTACTTCACCGTGACCGCGCTCGCCGCCAGCTCCAGAAGTGCGGGAATCCCCTATCGTGAAGCCGTGGAGGGCAGATGGAAAATGACCACGCCCATTCCGGAAGGATTTTCCGATATGGTCGTTCTCGACGCGGCAGCCGATGTGGATAAGATGCGTGAGCTGTGCGATTTCGTGTTCTGTGCCGTGGATATGAAGAAGGACGAGATCAAGGCACTGGAGGAGGCGTATGCCAGGGCGGAGCTCCCGGTGATCTCGAACAATTCGGCGAATCGCTGGACAAGCGACGTACCGATGGTGATCCCGGAGATCAACGACAGCCATCTTGCCGTGATCCAGAGCCAGAGAGAACGGCTCGGCACGAAACGCGGCTTCATCGCCGTAAAGCCCAACTGCTCGATCCAGAGCTATGTCCCCGCGCTGACTCCGCTTCTGAAATACGGCATCCGCGAGATTCTCGTGACGACATATCAGGCGATCTCCGGTGCGGGCAAGACGTTCGCGACGTTCCCGGAAATGGTGGACAACGTGATCCCGTATATCGGCGGCGAGGAAGAAAAGAGCGAAACGGAGCCGCTGAAGATCTGGGGTACGGTACGCGGCGGGACGATCGTTGCGGCAGACGCGCCGGTCATCACCACGCAGTGCATCCGGGTCCCGGTGACGGACGGTCATCTTGCCGCGGTGTTCGTGAAATTCGACAACGTACCGCCGAAGGACGCGATCCTTGCCGAGTGGGCGTCGTTCCGCGGACTGCCGCAGATGCTCAGCCTGCCCCACGCGCCGGAGCAGTTCATCACGTACTTTGAGGAGGACAATCGCCCGCAGGTGCGTCTCGACCGCGATCTCTACGGCGGCATGGGCGTGGCGGTCGGACGGCTGCGCAAGGACTCGATCTTCGACTACAAGTTCGTCGGTCTGTCGCACAATACCCTGCGCGGTGCGGCCGGCGGCGCGGTACTGATCGCGGAGCTGTTATACAGACAGGGCTATCTCGACTAAAGCAACTACACGCACTCCCGGGGATCTGCGCCATGCTCCCCGGGATTTTTTATGCGTGTCCCCCTCTGTCGCGGCAGTGCATATGCTTGTTTGCAGGTGCATATCCTGTCGGCAATGACGTGCTCTGCACGGTTCGCGTAATCGTTTCGGTAATGTACACAATTTATGAACGCATTCTTTGGCAGATCCGACAATTGACTTGCGGCAAAAAGCATGGTATAGTATAGATAAGCAAAT